>CAMVDK010000291.1 GCA_947166165.1 uncultured Porphyromonadaceae bacterium | reverse complement strand
CGCTTGGCTGCTGGCTGACGTCGATTTGGGCGGTGCGCGAGGGGGGCGGCAGGACGGTGACGTCGGCTGCGTCTTGCTGCTCGCGCTGGCGGTAGATGTTGATGGCGTTGAAGCGGACGGTGGCTTCGTCGTTGGTCAGGGCTTCGTCGCCGGGCTCGCTGGTGACGGCGGCCACATGGACGAGGTAGGCACTGTGGTTGTCCTTGTTGGCGACGGTGGCGCGGATGAGCGCGTCGCGTTTCTCGTCGTCGGTGGTGTTGTCGGCAATGAGGTGGAGCAGCTCGTCGTCGGTCATCTGCTCGAGCATGCCGTCGCTGCACAGGTAGAAGTAGTCGCCGGGGCGCACGTCGGCGATGTGGACGATGTCGGGGTTCGCACGTCCATCGGCGCCGGGTGTCATGGCGCGGGTGATGACGTTCTTTTGCGGCGAGGTGCGCATCTCGTCGCGGCCTATCTCGCCGGCCTGGTAGAGGTCCATCACCAGCGAGTGGTCGCGCGAGATGTAGCGTATTTCGCCGGTGGTGGGCCGCAGGTGATAGATGCGGCTGTCGCCGATGTGGGCCGCCGTCACGCCGCCACGGTGCATATATAATAAGGTGAGTGTGGTGCCCATCTTGCGTGAGCTGCCGGTGTCGCGGGCGTTGAGCTGGTCGTAGGCGTAGGCGATTGCGTCGCGCAGCATGTCGTCGGAGAAGGACTCGTCGGCGCGGTGTGCCTGGGCGATGTGTTCGCTCAAGGCCTGTGCAACGGTGGCGCTGGCCACCTCGCCGTGCTCGTGGCCGCCCATGCCGTCGCACACGATGAAGAGGCGGTCGGCCTCGGTGGCGCGTCCGGCGGCGGGGAAGATGGTGTCTTCCTGATTGCTGCGCTGGCCTAGCTCATGGATGGCCTGCGGGGGATAGAGGGTATAGTTCATAGTTCACAGTTAACAGTTGTCGCGATGCGGTTCCCGGTTTTTGTTCTCTCAATGGTAAGTCCTCCTTTAAGGGGGATTTCGGGGGTCTTGAGGCAGTCTTATTGCCTGTACACAATCTCGGTGTCGCCCATTTTGATGGTTGTGCCGTTGTAGAGCACCACTTCGTCGCCCTGCGCGAGGGGGAGTCCGGCCACCTGGGTGGCGTTGGTGTTCTGGTAGTTGCGCACAGTGGCTCGCAGCGAGCCGTTGGGCAGGCGGGTGACGTTGATGGCGATGTGCTGTCGACTCATGTACATGTCCTCCACATCGAGCATCACGGTGGCGGGCTTTTTCTGCGAGCGGCGGCCCACGGTGTTCATGCCTATTTGCAGGGTATACTCGCGGCCGTGGCACACCAGGCGCGGGTTGGCCTGTTGCACTGCGGGCGAAGGGCCGGTTGTTATGGGCTCTTTGCCCTGTCCGCCGAGCTCAGTTGCGCCCGTGCCGGGATTTGTGGGATTGCCGAGTTGTGTTTCGGCCGCACCGGGTTTCGGTGTGCTGCCGGCCTGCCCGCCGAGCTCCGTCGCGGGTCCCGCCAGCGCAGCTTCTGCCACTTCCGACTTGCGAAAGCGGAGCTGGATGCGTTTTTGGCATCGGGGGCACTTGACGTCCTTGACAGCGGCATTGGTGGGGTTCTTCACCTCGAGCTGGATGCCGCAGCCGGGACATGTGATTCGGGCGATTTGCATTGTATTCAAGGTTTGTGAGGCCTCGGCGCAGCCGAGACTTGCGCCACCGCAGCGGCGAGGGCCTCGGCTGTGCCGATGGCTTGCGGGTTAGATACTGTAGACATCCACGTCGGTGGCCATGTCCATGCCGGGATCCATGCCGGGGTCGGACATGTAATCCTCCATTGGCATGGCGTCGGGGTCGGGCATGGGGTCGGGCATGGGGTCGGCGGTGGCTTCCTCGTAGCCTGCATTGGTATAGCCGGGGTCGGGAGTGGCCTCAATCTGCGCAATGGCTTCGCCGGCAGTCATGCTCTCGCCGGTAGTGAGGTCGATGATGATGTCGGGTTCGTTGAAACTGTTGGAGTCGTCGACATCGATGACGGCGATTTCGGCGTCTTCGTGGCCCAGAAT
This sequence comes from uncultured Porphyromonadaceae bacterium, assembly GCA_947166165.1. Taxonomy (GTDB): domain Bacteria; phylum Bacteroidota; class Bacteroidia; order Bacteroidales; family Muribaculaceae; genus Sodaliphilus. The sequence continues at coordinate 1,308 of CAMVDK010000291.1, read as the reverse complement.
CACGCCTTTATGTCCCTGGGTCTCGATGGGCAAGGCGTTGATTTCGCCCTGCTCGTCGGTGCCTACGGTCCGCATCTCGCCCACCACGCGCACATCGTCGTCGCTGGTGTCGACCTGGCCCGATGTGGCGATGTATTCATCACTCTGGTGCTGCGGCTGATCGTTGACCACATGGTGGTAGACGTGCACTTCCTGGGGTTGCGGCGGGGCAGCTGTGGCTTGCGCCACGGCTTCGGGCTGAGGCTCGGGCTGGGGCATGTTCTCGTTGATGCTCTGGAAGTAGGCCATCTGCTCGTCGGGCGTCAAGGCGTTCCACTCCTCGGCGGTGAAAGTGCCGTACACATTGCCGTGCCAGGTGAACACACCTCCGTTGCCCACCTCGTCGCGAGCGGCGGCAAAGGCCTCGGCGAAGGTCATGTCGTCGGTCACGTTCTGCGCCATGGGGTGGTCGTGGATGGGGTCGTGCTGGTTGGCGTCGGCCTGGTCGGCCTCGCTCTGCTGTTGTAGTTTCGAAGCGCCATAGGCCCCGGCGGCGCCAATCATTATGCCACTCACGCCGCCAATGGCAACGCGCTTCCAGCCGGTTTTCACACGGGTGGGGGTGGGAGTCGGGTTCTGGGCTTGGGGGAGCGTGGTGTCGGCCACCGACCCGCTGTTCATGTACAGGGTTTCCTCGGTATTCATCGTTGTATCGCAGTTAAAATGTTAATAATCACGTTGCAAAGTTACAATCACAGTTATGGTGTTTGCAAATTTTTGGTGCCATGTTGTGGCAAACGGTGGATTTGCTGTACGAAATGGCCGCTTGCGGTGGTCATCTTTTAAACTTAGCCTTGCAGTGAGGGCAGGCCGAATAGTTGGTGAAGAGGACATGATAGTCCTGTTGAGGAAAGATGTAGCCGCATCCGGGGCATTTGTAGTGATCCTGCAGCCACTGGCGGTTGTTTTCCGTTTCTTTCTTCTGGTCAAAGTTCAGCTGGCGCAAAATGCCCACAAGCATCAGCAACACGGCCACGGCTGTGAGCGGGATGGAGAAGGAGCGCCATTCGGGCTCGATGCCGATAAGGAGTCCGCCCGCCATACTGAACACCATGGGAATACGCGCCAAAAGCATATCGTTCTTCACACGCCGGCTGATGGCCATGTCGCGTTGCTTGAATTCTTCCCACACCTCCTTGAGCGGCGTGACGTCGACCGTCTTGGGGATGAGCGGGCGTATGAAGTCCCAGTTGAGCACGAAGCGGCTTTCGCCCAGCTCCACAAGGTCGCCGACCTCAGTTCGCCTTTCACCTTTCACCTGCCTTCTTC
>CAMVDK010000290.1 GCA_947166165.1 uncultured Porphyromonadaceae bacterium | reverse complement strand
CCTTTTTTGTATATTTGCTTTTTAAAAATATAACGCAATTATTGCGTAAGCTATTATATAATAATTAGTTGCGTCGCAATAATATAATTAAAAAAAGAAAAAAAGCTAACGCCATGGGCATAATGCAAAAAAGCAACAGACTGAAAGGACTGACGAGACTACTACTGCTCCTCGGGTTCAGCATTACCTCCATGTCGGCCGGTGCACAGACATCTGTCACCAGCCTTTCACAAATCACCTCGGCCTACGGCAACTACCGTCTGGACGCCGACATCGACGCTTCGAGCTTCGGCGGTTTTTCGTTCACCGAATTCACGGGCACCCTCGACGGAGGCTACCACACCATAAGTGGACTCACCGTTCCGCTTTTCAACACCCTCAACGGAGCCACGGTGAAGAACCTGCGGCTCGATAACGTTAACATCAACCGTACAGATGCCAATGCCGACGCCGGCGCCGTGTGCGTCACCGCCACGGGCAGCACCAAGGTGTACAATTGCGGTGTGCTGGCCTCGACAGCCTCCTCGGTTCAGGGCACACGCTATGTGGGTGGCCTGGTGGGTACCATAGCCGCAGGCAGCAGAGTGCGCGTGGTGAACTGCTACAGCTACGCCACCGTCACTGGCGGCACCTACGCCGCCGGCATCGTGGGCCGCAACCAGGGCGACGTCAGCGGCACCACGACGGTCAACACCAACGGCGTGCGCATAGCCATGTGCATGATGTACGGCGACATGACTACCGGCACCAACCGCTCGCCCGTCTACGGGGGCAAACACACCGACAACGTGCAGAAGCTGACGGAGTACAACTACTACCGCTCGCGCGCCAACCTCACCTACACGGCCTACAACGACCAGCTGGCCATCGACAAGGACGCCTTCCTGACGCGTTTCCCCTTCTACCGCCACATCCTGAATACACACCGCGAGATGGCGGCCTACTTCCTCTTCGGCGACCACAGCGCCGCCCACGTGGCAGAGATAGGCCACTGGGTGCTCAAGCCCGAGGTGGCCCCCTACCCCATCGTCGAGCCGTGGCCGAGCGGTACGCACCGCACCACGCAGGACATCAAGAACAACCTGCCCGCCACCACGGCCGACTATGCCGGCAAGCTCATCGACAGCATGGGCACCGACGGCTACCTGACGGTGAACTACACCATTGGCGGCACCACAGGCAGCGTCAAGCTGCCCATCACCGACATGGACACCGCGCGCTACGACTTCACGTGGGGCAAGGTGGTGCTGCCGTTCGCCAACGAGCTCTGGACGCAGAACGACTACAGCACGGTGGTCACCGGCTGGAAGATTACCTCCGTCACCAAGAAGGGCACCGCCTACACCACCTTCAACATCCCCGCCGACGAGCCTTATAACTTCACCGACCGCGACAACCCGCAGAAGGACATCTACAACGCCACCAACAACCCCTACATCTTCGCCCAGGGCGGCAACTACATTGTGCCCTACGGCGTGACGGCCATCAGCATCGAGGCCAACTTCGCCACAGCCTACTACCTGAGCGACGCCCGGTCGGACTTCGGCTACAACACCTCCTACGGCGGGCAGACCAACCTGGGCTGGACAGTGCCCAACACCTATCACGGCCAGACGGTATACACCAACCTCAGCACCCTGGTAGGCAAGCTGAGCCCCATCACCAACCCCCACAGCCAGGCCATCGTGCTGGTGGGCAACTACCACTATAACCAGAACGCCGTGGGCCAGACGCCGCTCAACACGGCCAAGGCCTGCACCATCATGAGCGTGGACGAGGACAAGAACCAGGAGCCCGACTACGGCTGGTACTCCTACCACACCAAGGACCGCACGGAGATACCGCCCATACGCTTCGATTTTGTGCCCAACATTGGCATGGGTATGGCCGAGCGCGTCACGGGCAGCACCCCCTATCCCACCATCGGCATCTGGCACGGCAAGGGATGGTTCGAATTGACCGAGACCTGTGTGAGCTTCATGAGCGAGTGCGAAATCAACGACGGCAGCTTCTCGGCTGCCGACAACAGCCACGGCAACAACCGCTGGATAGCCAACAGCGGCTACTTCATCCAGATTGTCCGCGCCCGAAGCGGCAACGCCAACAAATTGAGCTACGAGCAGATTGGCGGCAACGCCTACGTGGAAGAACTCTACCCCGGCTCGCACACCGACAATCAGCTCGTCACCACCATCAGGCCTATCCTCGTCACCGGCGGCGAGATTGAGGAGTGCTACATGACCGGCTACCGCGCCGGGAGCACGGCTACCGGCAGCAATATCTGGTTCTGGGGCGCCGGAGGCAAGATGCACAAGTGGCTCGGCGCCTACATGGAGAACCCCACCACCAGTGGCGTCAACGTCACCGCCAAGGTGGACCACGCCGTCATAGGCCGTTTCTTCGGCGGCGGCACCTCGCCTAGTGCCCGCATCACCGGCAACATCGACATCACGATGAACAACAGCCTGGTGGACTTCTACTGCGGCGGCCCTGAATTCGGCGATATGGCCGCGGGCAAGACCGTCACCACCCACGCCACCAACAGCACCTTCGGTGAATACTACGGCGCGGGCTTCGGCGGCACCTCCATCACCTACGTCCGCCATGGCGACAACCCCGGCGTCGACTTCGGCACCGACAAGGACTTCCCCATTGCCTTCACAACGACATACAAACGACTGACGAACGATGCTACCTACGGCATCGGCAGCTGCTACAAGTTCGAGTTCATCCTCTACTCCGGCGGCAGCGGCACGGGTGTGGCGCGTTCCTACACCGGCTATGCGGCCTTCGACCTGGCCACCACGGGCAACGTCACCAACGTGCTGAACGGCTGCACGGTGCAGCGCAACTACTATGGCGCCGGCTGCCAGGGCAAGGTGAACGGCACCGTGAGCTCCACGCTGACAGGCTGCACCTTCATGGGCAGCGTCTTCGGCGGCGGCTACAAGGCGGCCTCCAACGAGGTGCAGGTCTACCCCAGCACCGAGCCTGCCAAGTCCCGCTACACCAAAGAGACGGGCCTCTTCAGCGACTTCGGCACCGTAGAGCCCGAGACCTTCACGTGGCAGCACAGCGGCACCACGGGCTCCGACGACGCCAACAAGATACTCTACACCACCACCGACATGAGCACCCTGGGCACCGTCACCGGTGCCATCAGCCTCACCCTCGACGGCGGCACGGTGGCGCAGAGCGTCTACGGCACCGGCAACGAGAGTCCGGCCAACGGCGGCGTCACCACCCTCGTGAAGGGTGGCACCGTGGTGGGCGGCGATGTCTTCGGCGGCGGCAACCTGGCACAGACCACAGGCAACGCCCTGCTGACCGTGGAGAACGGCAAAGCCGGCAACCTCTT
>CAMVDK010000289.1 GCA_947166165.1 uncultured Porphyromonadaceae bacterium | reverse complement strand
GCAGGCCACCACGTTTGACTACAGCCTGCTGCTCGACAGCTACTGCCATTGGGACTGGGACGCCAGCAAACTGGTGCAGGACTCCTATACCGAGGCACAGGTGCGTGAGGTGGCCAAGTTGTCGCGCTACTGCGGCCAGGCGGTGCAGATGGGCTACGGCCGCGAAGGCAGCCGCGCCATGACTTCGAACCAACTCGAGGCCATGCGTGACTTCGGCTACCGCTCCACGGCCCGGCTCGAGCATCGCAAGGGCCTGCTGGGCGGCGGCTACAGCGATGCGCAGTGGGAGGCCATGCTGCGGGCCGAACTGGACGCGGGTCGCCCCGTGTTCTACACGGCCTACGACATCAGCGCCGGCGGCCACACGTTCATTTGCGACGGCTACCGGGCCGACGGCAAGTTCCACTTCAACATGGGTTGGTATGGCACCTGCGACGGCTGGTACGCCACCACGGCCCTGAACATGAACCACTACGAAGGCCTCGCGCTGGGCCTGAACCTCCGCCAGGAGGTGATCGTCGGCGTGGAGCCGCCCGAAGGCTGGGTGCGTCCCGCCGACGGGCAGCCGGGCGACGTAGACGGCAACGGCGTAGTGGACATCGACGACCTGAACATCGTCGTGAACATCATGCTCGGCACCGACAGCGCCGACCGCTACGACGACCGTGGCAATGCCGACGGGCAGGGCGGCATCGACGTGAACGACATCAACCTGATCATCAATCTTATGCTCGGCCGGCAGTAGGCCGGGGCAAAGGCGTGCGCGTCAGCCTTGCAGCGCGGCCCCGATGGCGGTGCAGAACTCGGCGTGCTCGGGGATGTGGAACCGCACGCCGTACAGGTCCTCCATCATCGGGAACACCATGCGGCACTCGGGCAGCCGCGTCAGGTTGCCGATGAGCACGAAGTCGTTGATGCCTCCGGCCGACTGCGAGAGCACGGCGCACGAGCCAATCGTTTCGAGCACCATGACAATCAGCCCCTTGGCGATGTCGCGCTCGCTGGCTCCACCTTGCCGCGCCTTGCCGAAGAGCGAGGCCGTGACGTGGAGCGGCAGGCCCTCGAGGTGGGTGGTGCTGATGTCGCCGATTTGCAGGTTGATGCGGCTGATGTCGCCCGTGGCGGCCAGTTCCACCACGCGGGCGATGTCGCTCGTGCCCAGCAGCAGGCGCGCGAGTCCCTGCAAAGTGCCTCCGCCCATGCCGATACCGCCAATGTGGCCGATGCTGTCGCCTTCGCATCGCACCAGCGAGGTGCCGGTGCCCATCGACACCACCACCAGCCGCTCCAGCCCGCTCATGCGGCGGGCGCCCAGGGCATCGGCGCGGAATTCGTCGGCCTTGCTCGTGGGCAGGCCGTAGATGGGCGAGTCGATGCCCGAGCTGCCCACACCGGTGAGCATCACGCGGTCGATGTCGGACAGAAGGATGCCGTTGTCGTAGACGTACTTGCCAAAGGCTCCGAAGAGCGAGGTAACCGGGTCGGCGGCGCCGGCCATCATGGGCGGCGACAGCGTGCCGTCGCGCAGTCCCACAATCTTGGTGGTGCTGCCGCCCACATCAATTCCTATCACATGTGCCATATAGTGTGTGTATGTTTTGTTGGGTGAGTGTGGTTGCCGGAAGTGGGGCGCACAGCGGTGGCGCGCCTTCGATCCGCGCCGCAAAAGTACGAAAATAATGCTTCGCGTGCAAGCGTCAGTGACTCAATTCCGCCGCATTTCGCCGCGCCGGAAGCGCCGCGCGGCCAAAAAATGTGTGGGCGGGCATTGCGCTTTGTGCATTATTTATTAATTTTGCAAGTTGAATCGCAGACGAACCACCTTCACAAAATTGATTCATGAACAAAGGCAAACAACGTCGGTCGCCACGCCCCGAGCCGGAGCAAACGCTGCGCGGGCTGGTGGTGAAGAACACGGGCAGCTGGTATGTGGTGCGGCCCGAGGGTGGCGGTGCCCTGGTGGAGTGCAAAATCAAGGGCAACTTCCGCCTCAAGGGGCTGCGGTGCACCAATCCCGTGGCCGTGGGCGATGTGGTGGCGGTGGACCTCAAGCCCGACGGCACGGGCATGATTGCGCGCATCGAGCCGCGCCGCAACTACATCATCCGCCGCGCGAGCAACCTGAGCAAGGAGTTCCAGATCATTGCCAGCAACATCGACCAGGCCGTGCTGGTGATGTCGCTGCTCAGTCCGATGACCAACACCACGTTTGTCGACCGTTTTTTGGCCACTGCCGAGGCCTACGACGTGCCGGCAGTGCTGGTGATCAACAAGGTGGACCTGCTCACCGGCCCGGCATCCCGCGCGGTGCTTGACGAGACCACGCAGCTCTACCGCTCGATAGGCTACCGCGTGGTGCACACGAGCACGGTGAGCGGCGAGGGGCTCGACGAGCTGCGCGAGGTGGTGGGCCACCGGGTGTCGCTGCTCTCGGGCAACAGCGGGGTGGGGAAGAGCTCGCTCATCAACCAGCTCGTGCCCGGCGCCGACCTGCGCGTGGGCGAGGTGTCGCACGTCCACCACAAGGGCATGCACACCACCACCTTCAGCGAGATGCTCGACCTGCCCGGCGGCGGAGCGCTGGTCGACACGCCGGGCGTGAAGGGCTTTGGCACCATCGACTTCGAGCGCTCGCAGGTGGCACACTACTTCCGCGAGATATTCGCGCTGGGCCAGGGTTGCCGCTATGGCGACTGCACCCACACCCACGAGCCGGGCTGCGGCGTGCTCCAGGCCCTGGAGCGAGGCGAGATGGCGCTGTCGCGCTATCAGAGCTACCTGAGCATCATCGACGAAGACCCCGACAACAAATATCGCAAGCCGCAATGACCGTTTTTCGAACATAACCTAAACGAAGAGATATGAAGAGAGCACGATTTGCCACGCGCCTAGGCGCCATAGCTGCATCGGTGGGCTCGGCCGTGGGGCTGGGCAACATTTGGAGGTTCCCCTACGAGGCCGGCCAGAACGGCGGCGGGGCGTTCATCATCGTGTATGTGTGCTGTGTGCTGCTGCTGGGCATCCCGGTGATGCTGAGCGAGTTTGTGATAGGCCGCAGCACCCACAAGTCGATGATGGGTGCGCTGAGGCAGCTGTTCCCCACGGGCAAGGCGCATTTGTTCACCTATGTGTGCATAGCCGGTTCGGTGATCACGCTGAGCTTCTACAGCGTGGTGTGCGGCTGGGTGTGCGAGTACCTGTATCTGTCGTTCACAGGCCAGCTCTCGGGCCACAGCGCGCAGGAGTTTGGCGCGATTTTCACCTCATTTGTGGGCTCGCCGTGGCGCTGCGTGATGTGGACGTTGCTGTTCCTGCTGCTTAACTTTGCCGTGCTGCTAGTCTCGGGCTGCTCGACTACGCCGTGCCGCTCTATCTCAAGGAGGGCAAGAGCG
>CAMVDK010000288.1 GCA_947166165.1 uncultured Porphyromonadaceae bacterium | reverse complement strand
GGCCTTCCAACTGACGTCGGCGGGCAGCGACTGCTGCACCTGCCCGCGGAGCATCATCACGGCCCGGTCGGTGAGCCGGTCGATGAACCGGTCGTCGAGTTCGAAGGCGTTGTCGCGTCCCACGGCCTCGGCCGTTCCGGCCACGTGGCTGGCCACCACCTGCGCGCCGCACGACAGCGCCTCGATGGTCACCAGGGGCAGCCCTTCGAGGCTGCTGGGCAGCACCAGCACGTCGATGCAGTTCATCATCAGGGGCATCTGGTCGTAGGTGGCCTGCCCCCAGAATCGGCATTCCACGTCGGTGCGCTCGGCCATGAGGCGCACGGTGTCGGCGTGCTGCACGCCGGTGCCGATGGCCCAGAAGAGCACCTTGCGGCCCAGCTTGCGCTGCAGGGTGTCGAAGATTTCGGGCAGCATGAGCACGTTCTTGACCGGCTCGAAGCGCCCCACGAAGGCCACCATGGGCATTCCCTCGGGCACTTCGAAGCGCTTGCGCAGCGCGGCGCGCTCGTCGTCGGTGCGGCGGAAGAAGGTGTCGTTGGCACCGTTGAGCAGCACGTCGGCCTTGAAGCGTGGCGTGAACTCGCGCATGATGTCGACCAGCCCTCGGCTCACCATGAAGTTGCAGGTGGCGCCCTCCATGAGCCGTGCGGTGATGCGTCGCAGCACGGGGTCGTCGAGTTGCGTGGTGACCGAGTTGCCGCCATGCCAGGTCACGTACCACGGTATTCCGAACAGCCGTCCGGCCTCCTCGGCCACCTCGCCGCCCATGCGGTCGTGGGCGGTGACCAGGTCGTAGCCCTCGAGTTGCCGGGCGCACTGCTTCAGGAAGTGGATGAAGTGGGTGGGCTCGCGGTGCAGCAGCCGGTGGCGCAGCGAGTCGCGCCAGTCGCGCTTGAACCACATCAGGCGCAGTTCGACCCCTTCTATGGTCACCCGTTCGGGGCGGTCGGTCACGTGGTGGCTGCCGCGCAGGCGGCGCATCAGCCATCCGTCGTAGACGTAGATCATGTACACGTCGATGTCGTAGTCGGCCACGGCGGCCAGGTGCTTGGCGCGGTTGAGGGCGGCGTTGAACACGCCCAGTTGTATGTGGAGCACGTCTTCGAAGACAACGGCGATTCGCTTTCTGTTCGTCATGTAATGAGAGGTTTAGGCGTGATATTGAACAAAAGCCTCGATGGCTTCGTAGCTGGCCAGCCCCAGGCGGCTGTAGTGGTCGGCCATGGCACGGTTGCGCTCAATGCTCCGCTGCCAGCTCAGGTGGTCGTCGGCCTCGTCGCGGAAGGGGGCGTCGTGGATTTGCGACTGGTGGCGCAGGATGGCGTCGCGCTTGACGCGGAATTCCTCGGGACTCATGGGCACGGCCATCTCTACGCTGTCCACGTCCCATTGCCCCCACTGCCCGCGATAGAGCCACACGCGGCATTGCTGCATGTAGGGCCGGTCAGCGAGCTGCTCGAGCGCGGCGAGCACGGCGGCGGTGGCCGGCTGGTGGACGCCGAAGGGGTCGGCCAGGTCGTCGGCCACAAAAATCTGGTGGGGCTTGAGCTCGTCGATGAGCGCGGCCACTCGGCGCACATCGTCGTCGGTGATGCGTCCGTGGCCAAAGGGGTCGGCGCTGTAGAAGGGCATGTCCAGTTCGTGCACGTGGCTTGCCGCCACGCCCAGGTAGCCGCAGGCCATGATGCCCTCGCAGGTGAAAATCTGGCCCTTGATGAATCGCACAGCCTCGGTGTCGGGGTCGCCGGTCTTTTTGCGCTCGAGGGCTTCGCGCAGGTCGGCGCTCACCTGCTTGAGCCCGGGGTTGCCGGCCTGGAAGTGTGCGCTCATGCGCTCGTTGAGCATCGCGCTGCGCAGCAGGTCCTCGTCGCTGACGGCCAGGTCGCCGCTGGTCTGGAAGGCCACGTGCACGTCGTGGTGCTGCTGCACGAGCCGGCGCAGCGTGCCTCCCATCGACACCACAACATCGTCGGGGTGCGGGCTGAAGGCCAGCACGCGCTTCGGGTAGGGGGTGGCGCGCTCGGGACGGTAGGTGTCGTCGGCGTCGGGTTTGCCGCCGGGCCAGCCGGTGATGGTGTGCTGAAGGTCGTTGAAGATGATGATGTTCACGTTGTAGGCCGAGCCGTAGAGCGCCAGCAGTTCGCCCAGGCCGTAGTCGTTGTAGTCCTTGTTGGTGAGTTTGAGGATGGGTTTGCCGGTCTGCTTGCAGAGCCACACGATGGCCCGCCGAATGAGGTAGGCGTTCCACTCGCAGGAGGTGACCCGCCAGGGATAGCTGATGCGCGTGAGGCGCGAAGCGGCCTTGAGGTCGGCCACGATTCTGGCGTTATGGTGCATCTGCAGGAACGATGCCGGCACCTGGTCGCTCATTTGTCCCTCGATGGTGTTGCGCACGGCCTGTGCGCTGTCCTCGCCCCAGGCCACACAGAGCACCTGCTCGGCCTTAAGCAGGCTGCCTATGCCCAGGGTGACGGCGGTGAGCGGCGCGTGGTCGCACTGGAATGCCTCGGCCACGCGGCTTCGCGAGTCGCTGCCCAGGAGCATGAGCCGGCACACGGTGTTGATGCCCGAGCCAGGCTCGTTGAAGGCTAGCGAGCCGTTCTTCGTCAGCTCGCACACCACCAGGTCGAGCCCGCCGCTCTCCTCAATCTCGGCCTCGTAGGCCTGGCAGAGGCGGTGCACGTTCTCCTTGGTGGCTTCGGGGCTGTAGGTGTGTATGTTGGCCGGGTCGATGTCCACCTTGTTGAACAGCCACTGGCGCAGGCGGGTCATGGTGCTCTGCTCGCTGCCGCTGTCCACCGCGCCAAGCCCCAGCTCGCTGAGGTTGAAGGCCACCACGTCGGCCATGCTCAACTTGTCGGCGAAGTAGAGCTTCACCAAATGGTCGTAGACGTCGAGCGCGCATTTGCCGGCTCCGAAGCCAATCACGCATCGGCCTTTCTCGTGCACGTTCCGCTCGATGACGGCGGCCACCTCGGCGGCGGCCAGCGCGGCCCCCTCGTCGCGCGTGGCGGTGACCGTGGCTGTCACTTTCTCGCATCGCGTGAGCTGGGCGAGCTCCATCTCGCTCTCGGGGCAGTAGTAGCGGCGCGACACCTGGTCGAGCCGGATGTGTGAACTCAATTCCTTCATCGTCGTCAGTGGGGCTGGTTGCACAATTAGAGGCGCAAATATACGTTTTTTTCGTCAATCGGCGAAAAAAACGGCAAAAAGATTCACCCAAAGGCCGCCACCCTGGGATGAAAACCTGTGTGGAGCTGCTTGCCAAAAGCATCGACTGGAAGTAGAAAGGTTTTCCTTACCGATGTCTTTGCGTCTTATGCCCTGTCCTGTTGCTTGCCGCGTCACTCGCACGTCCAGTCGTCGACGGTGCGGGTGTCCTTGCCGATGTTGATGGCC
>CAMVDK010000287.1 GCA_947166165.1 uncultured Porphyromonadaceae bacterium | reverse complement strand
GTGTAGAAACTCACGTCGCCCCACCGGTGCAGGTCGGGCAACCAGTGCCACAGGCCGCAGATGATGCCTGCCACAAAAAAGGCCACGATGATCAAGCTCCCCTTCATGGCAGGTCAGTGTTTTGTCTTTTTGCTCCACCGCCACAGCGTCCAGGCCAGCACCGCGCTACCGACAATGCCCGCCACGCCCAGCACAAGCGCCTCGGCGCCCAGGGTGGCGATGCCCTGGATGATGCGCGGATTCCCGCCCACCTCAACGCCCAGCAGGAAGAGCAGCAGCCATATCAGCACCATGATGGTGGTGTCCAAGCCGCGCAAACGCAAGCGTCGGAGCAGGTAGCCAGCCCCGATGCCGCACAGCATGATGACAACCACTTTGAGCATAAGCCTCGCCGGTGTGCGCCGTTATGGCTCCGCCAGTTCGTCGTAGGTGCACGTCTCTTGGGAGATGCGCTCCAGTTTGTCGCCGAGCCACTCATAAGTGGTGATTTCCACATCGTTGTCGAGCCGGTAGACGCCCACCACCCGCCGCCTTCCTTCGTCGGTCTTGACAAAATAAGGCGCACAGATTTCGTCGAAGTTTGGCACCAGCACAAAGCTGTGAGTGGACTGGTTCCACAACCAGGCCGAATAAGTGTGGTTGCCGAACACATTCACCGGGCCGTTGCACACCATCAGGTCGGGATAGCCGTCGAAGTTGATGTCTTCCTCCAGTATGTCGCCTATCCCTTGCCAGTAAGCGGTGTCGAGCGACCAAGCCCAGGTCTTCATGACGGTGGTGTGCTGGCGGGCGTCGGTGAGCCAGATGATGATGCTGTCGGCCACACAATAATCCGGTTCGTCGTCATCGCATTTCACCTCCGTTTCGGTGCGGAAGGTGTAGTCGGCGCGCTCGGGCACATAGTCGGCCCACGATGCCAGGGCCAGCGTTGCCATGATGGCGAATAGCAGTGTCTTGTTCATGATTGCCTATGGTTTTTGAGGGGTTGGTGTTTGCTTGGTTGAGTGGAGCATGAGCGAGTCGTAGTCCACGCGGTCGTAGATGAGTCGCTTGCCGGGCTTGTAGGCGTGGGAGAGCGGGTTGCGGCTGTTGATGGCATAGCGGCTGCTGATGCCCGCCAGCGGGAAGAGCAGCTGGCACAGGTCGTCGTTCATCACCGGCTTCCGGGCGGCCTGCTGGAGCCGGCCGGCCATCTGGGGATGCCGCTGTCGGTAGAGCGGCGAGCACCACACCACCAGCGGAATCTCGTTCTCGTTGCGCACGGCCTCGGCCTCGTTCCAGGCCTGGTGGTCGCGCGCCAGCATGTCGCGGTAGTCGTACACCTCCTCGCCGTGGTCGGCCAGCATCACCACCACGGCCTCGGTGCCGGCATAGTGCTCGAACACGCGCGCCATCACCGCGTCGTTGTAGAGCGTGGCGTTGTCGTAGTCGGCAATCACCTGCCGCTTGTCGTCGTCGAGCCACGCATCGCGGCGGAAGGCGATATCGGCACCCGTGAAGCGCGCATACTCGTCGGGGTAGCGCATGCGATACCAGATGTGCTGCCCCCAGATGTGCAGAATCACCAGCTTGCGGCCGCGCTCGCCGGTCGACGGATGGGCGAAATAGTCGTCGAGCAGCTGCTCGTCGAACTCGAAGGTCTGGTCGTTGGTCGACGCGTAGAGCGCCTGCGACACGCGCGGGTCGAACAGGTAGGCCGTCATCGCATAGGCCGACACATTGCCGGCCATCTTGAAGTCGCGCTGGATGTCCCAGAAGTGGATGGGATAGCCGGCCTTGCTGAACACGGCGGTGAACATCGGCTTGGTCCACCACTGCTCGCCGTGGCCTATGCTGCTGCAACTGAACAGGTTCTTGAGCGTGATGCTGGTGGTGTTGTAGGGCGAAATGGCGTCGGTGAACACGGTCAGCGAGCCACGGTCGCGCTCGGCGTTGAGCGTGGGCGTGGTGGGCAGCGGGTAGCCATACAGCGCGGCGTGGTGGCGGTTGTAGCTCTCGCCCAGCACCAGCACCACCGTGGTGGAGTCGAAGGCCTCGTCGAGGGCCACCGGGTCGGAGCCCACATCGAGCGCGTGCTCGAGGGCCACGGCCATCTCGCCACGCATCATCTCCACGCAGCGCACCGAGCAGATGGTGGTCGACACAAAGTCCTGGGCGATGTTGTCGGCGTCGTCGAAGGCGTTGATGCTCTCCACCGGACGCACGGCGCGCCACAGCTTCGCGGCGCCGTGCACCACAAAGGGCAACGCGCACGCCAGCAGCAGCACCTTCACCCACCGGCGGTTGAGCCACCGTGCCAGCCGCGGCCCCAGCCACAGCGCGGCCGCCGCCAGCAGCACATACACAAACATCGTCTTGGCCATCATCACCGTGCCCGATGCCGTGGCAAAGGTGTGCAGGAAGTCGCTCGTCTCGCTGCCAGTGGTCTCGATGGCCGCGCTGAGCATGGCCGGAGTAAGCAGCGACTTGAAGTTATACACCAGGAAGCGCGACAAAGCGCCGGCGGCCAGCACCAGCAGGTAGGCCACGATGCGCGTCCAGTGCCGGCCTGGCAGCCACGTCACCAGCGCCGCCAACACATAGCTCACCAGCACAGCCACCGCTGTGGCGTGCCACGCTCCCGGAAGCACCTCCACGGTCCAGTCCTTGCCCAGCTGCAGGCACCAAAAGGTGTTGAGATAGGTGTGAGGCGTCAAGGCCACCGCCCCCATCACAATCAGGGGCAGCTCTTCGACCAGCGGACGAGCCAGCCAGCCGCCCAGACGGCGAAAAAAGTTCAAAATCGAATTCCGATTGTTCATCTTCAACTAAATCAATGGGGCAAAATTACTGCAAATCGAGCGCAATACAAAATGAAAAAAATCTTTTTTCATTTTTATTGCCGAGATGCCGCGTAATTTGGGCGGAGCCAACATTACTGCTCACCCGCTAAACACTGTGCCTGTACCCCGGCCATCTATGCAGGCAGAATCAAACAATGAAGGACAACTGATGACAATGAAGGACAACAATTCACAAGCAACTGAATACAACGTAGTTTCCAAGGCAATTATAGATCTCCATCTTCTCAGCTCTTCGAGCTGTCGGGGACAACACATGCAAAGTTTCCATAAAATTTGAAAGGTGTAAATTGGAAAATTCATGGATGATTTTTGATAATTAATGTTGGTTGTCCTTCATTGACCTTAGTTGTCTTTAGTTGTCTGAACACTGCGCGACGGGAAACGGACAAAACTAATTGAGCCCTTATAAAAACTTCCTCATTTATTCTGCATTGCGCTCGGTTTGCAGTAATGTTGGCTTCGCCCAAATTACGCGGCACCTCGGAAGTGCAAAATCAAAAAAATGCTTTTTTTGTTTTGCACTTCGCTCGGTTTGCAGTAATGTTGGCTTCGCCCAAATTACGCGGCACCTCGGAAGTG
>CAMVDK010000286.1 GCA_947166165.1 uncultured Porphyromonadaceae bacterium | reverse complement strand
TGAGCCAGGATCAAACTCTTCGTTGTTGTTATCTTGTCTTTTCTTCTTTTCAGAAATCTTGAAGGATAACGCGCTTCTCGCTCGAAGAGGCCACACACCCGAGTGTGTGGACGACCCGCCCCAGGCTCCGCTGACTTTTCTATTGTGTTCACCTGATGTCTTCAGGAATCTCGATGTGACGAGGACTCGGACTGTGACGTTCACCTTCCTTGTCTCTCCTTGCACTTGTCAAAGATTTCCATCGTTGCAAACATGTCAATGATCTCCCGCCCCTGGGCGCCCCCTTTCCGGAGCGCGACGGACTGCAAAATTACAACCGCCGGGCGACATGGCCAAATTTTTGGCCGAAAAATTTTTCGGAAAACTCCCGGACGGCGGTGGCCTGCCGGTCATTTCCGAATTGCGGGTGCAAAATTACCGCCTTTCCGCGAACCGGCCAAATTTTTTGACGACTTTTTTGAAAAAAAATTCCGGGATTTTGATAGAGGGCTGGGAATCAGGAGAATGGGTATTTTTGGTGGCTTGGCGGTGGACACCTTATTATATTATAGGAGGCGGCTGGTGGAGATAGTGGAACTAGTTTTACTAGTTTTTCTAGTTGAACTAGTTTTACTAGTGGAACTAGATTTTCTCAACTTTCTAGATTTTTTGGAAAGCCTCTATTTGGGTTGCTTTTTCAGCTCTTGGTCGGTGACCCAGGAGGCATAGAGGTGGAGCACGGCGCCGGCGAGGAGGAAGGCTATCCACTCGTTTCCGCCGATGGCGAGCGCCCACTGGGTGGAAAGACGGGGCAGGAAGAGCATGGCCGCCGACACGCAATAGAGCACCGCGCTCATGATGGCAATGCGGTGCAGCCGCCGCACTCGCAGCGTGGGGGCCGGACTCGGCTCGACGAGGCGGGCGACGAGCACAACCACTGTGGCTGCGGCATAGAGCCACCGCACCCAGTCGTGGTTCACGCCTAACAGCGGCATCGCAGCCGCCACAAGCATCACAAGCAGGCCCACGGCGCTGCTCCAGTCGCATATCTTGGTTCGCATAGTGAAAAAGAGGGTGTTATCAGGGAATGTCGGTGATGTAGACATCTTCGTCGACCCGCTTCATGCCATACTGCTCGCGCGCGATTTTCTCGAGCGTCTCGCGGTCGGTGTCGAGTTCTTTTGTTTTGGCATCGTAGAAGATGGTCGAGTCCTTGTTGGCGGCTATTTCGCTTTTGAGTTCTTTGATTTGCGTGTTGTAGTCGAGTTTGCGTTTGCAGCTGTTCTCGCTGAAGAAAGCGAGCCAGACGAAGAAAGCCACAAATCCTATCTTCTGCCAGGTGATGAAACTTTTCACCCATTTGTTGTCCTTGAATTTCCAGTTCATGAGCTGTGGATGCGTTAATAAAACAGTTTCACTTCATCCCGTCGAGCAGATGCGGCCTGAGTCGCCGCGTGCGTTCGATGGCCTGCTCCATCTGCCACTCATCGATGCGGGCCTGGTGTCCGCTGAGCAACACGTCGGGCACACGCCATCCGTTGAACTCGGCGGGACGCGTATAGACGGGGGCTTCGAGCAGTCCGTCCTGGAAGGAGTCGCTGAGCGCGCTCTGCTCGTCGCCGATGGCGCCGGGCAAGAGTCTCACCACGGCATCGGCGATGACCGCGGCGGGCAGTTCGCCGCCGGTGAGCACATAGTCGCCAATGGATATTTCGCGTGTGATGAGGTGCTCGCGGATGCGATAGTCCACGCCCTTGTAGTGCCCGCACAGAATCATGATGTTCTCGCACATCGACAGCTCGTTGGCCATGGGCTGCGAGAGCATCTCGCCGTCGGGCGAGGTGAAGATGACCTCGTCGTAGTGTCGCTCGCTCTTCAGGTGCTCCATGCAACGGAACACGGGTTCGATTTGCATGACCATGCCGGCGTCGCCACCGAAGGGGTAGTCGTCCACCTTGCGGTGCTTGTTGAGCGACCAGTCGCGCAGGTTGTGGATGTGGATGTCGACCAGCCCCTTGTCTTGCGCGCGCTGCACGATGGAGCAGTGGAGCGGCGAGTCGAGGGCCTCGGGCATGACGGTGAGTATGTCGATTCTCATTGCTTTTGCGGGTGGGGGATGTGGAAATCAGGGGATGTAGCGGCGGTGATGTGCGATGCGCGTGGTGTCGACGTCGAGCGAGTCGGGCACGATGTCGGTGGCGATGATGTTGGAGCTTCCCCGCCAGGGCAGGGTGCCGTCGTAGTGCTTGTAGTAGAGCACTACGCGCTGTCCGGTGCCTTCGTACTGCTTCACCTTGGCCACGAGCGAGTCGTCGCGGATGGTAAAGCGCACATCGGCCTCATAGGCGATGGTGTCGTCGACGAGGCGCTGGCTGAGCATTTTCCCTTCGATGGTCTTGAGCAGCGACCCCTCGCTGGTGACCTGCATGATGTAGCCCCGCTCGCGGCCCTCTACGCTGGGGTGGAAATACCTGGCCCACACCCACCAGCACAGCAGCAGCGCCATCAAGATGATGGCGGCCATGAGCATGAGCCGGAGCGTGTCGTGCCGCCGCTCGATGGTGGCCTCGGCGAGTTCGCGGTCCTGACGTTCCTGCGGTGTCTCGACATGGGGCTGCGGCGTTTCTTCCACCTGGTCTTTTTCGAAGTAGTCGTTAAAATTATCGTCCATTGTTCGGGTCAGCAGTTGTTTTGAGGTGTGTGTTGATGCTCGGTTGGGAATTTCAGTGCAAAGTTACAACAACCTTTTCACACATCACGCACAAAAGCGTTGATTTTTTCGGTCGCCATTCGTTGCCGGCTGTCACTTGCGCCCGAAGTCGGCCGGAATCTCGCCCCACTGGTCGGTCTGCCACTTGATGATTCGGTTCTGCCAGGTGTGCGTCTGCAGCCAGGCCTCGGCGCGAGCGACGATGGGCCACAGGCGGGCGTTGGCGGCGGTGTGGGCGAGCCGGCTCTTGCACTTGCGGTCGCGCACCCAGGCCAAGGCCGTGCGGCTGTCGCTGTAGATGGCCGTGTGGGTGTTGCCCTGATTGTGGAAAAGCGCGAGGGCGTGCACGAGCGCGAGGAACTCGCCGATGTTGTTGGTGGCGTCGGCGAAGGGGCCGGCGTGGAAGAGTTCGGCCCCCGTCATCACGTCCACGCCGCGATACTCCATGATGCCCGGGTTGCCGCTGCACGCGCCGTCGACGGCGATGCTGTCGCGCACAATGTCGGGGATGGCCTCATAGTTGACGTGCTTGGTGGGTGCGTGGGCGATGGCGCGCAGCACGCCCATGTCGGCGTTGCCCTCGCGGAAGGCGCGTATGGCGTCCTCCTGGGTCTTGAACGACTTGTAGCGCGCTCCGGGAAATCCCTTCACGCGGGCCTCGCACTCGGCCCATGAGTCGCACACGCCGGTCTCGCGGCCGCACCACACCACATACCCTTTGCCTCGGTAGTTTGTCATTGGAAATCAGGTGGTGATAATCAACAGGGTTACAGG
>CAMVDK010000285.1 GCA_947166165.1 uncultured Porphyromonadaceae bacterium | reverse complement strand
GTATCTTGGCGAAGTCCTGCTCGCCTACGGGATAAATCAAGTCAGTCATGATGCAGGGTCATTGTTCGTTCAACTTGCAAAGTTAATAAATTTTGTTGAGAATGCAGCTTTTAGCAGGTAAAAATGTGTGAATGGCGCAATAAAGGCTGACTATCACCAA
The DNA here is from genome assembly GCA_947166165.1 of uncultured Porphyromonadaceae bacterium. Classification (GTDB taxonomy): domain Bacteria; phylum Bacteroidota; class Bacteroidia; order Bacteroidales; family Muribaculaceae; genus Sodaliphilus. The sequence continues at coordinate 3,309 of CAMVDK010000285.1, read as the reverse complement.
TGCTCGGCTTTGAGCGAAGCACTGCGTTTCGCACGAAATAGGGCTTCACCTGCAACAATGGCACGAAAAATGGCCGGGAATTGGGGCGCAAAAATATTTTTAAGCGCCGTTTTCTTGCCATTGCGCTCGGTTTGCACTAACTTTGCGCTGTAATCGCGAAATTAGGCTGCACCTCGGCAAAAAAGCAAGCGAGCTTGCTTGTTTTGCGCTCGGTTTGCACTAACTTTGCAAAGTTTTTCAGCAATCAGACTGCTATATGATTGAACGACATGTGATTATCGACAATGTTGACCCCATTGCCTTCTATGGAGTCAACAATATCAATATATCTTTGATCCGCAACTTGTTCCCCAAGTTGCGCATGGCGGCTCGCGGCAGTGTGATCACAGTGATTGGCGATGAGCAGGAGACGGCTCTTTTCGAGCAGAAAATCCACGCTTTGGCAGCCTACTGCGCCGAGCGCAACACGCTGCCCGAGGACGTGATTCTCGACATCGTGAAGGGGGCACCGCCCAAGCAACTGCGCATGGACGACGTGATTATCTACGGCGTGAACGGCAAGCCCATTCAGGGCCGCACGCCCAACCAGCAGCTGCTGGTGAAAACCTTCAGCCAGAACGACCTCACCTTCGCCCTGGGTCCTGCCGGCACGGGAAAGACCTACCTGGCAGTGGCATTGGCCGTCAGGGCGCTCAAGAACCGCGAGGTGCGCAAAATCATCCTCTCGCGTCCCGCCGTCGAGGCCGGCGAGAAGCTCGGCTTTCTGCCTGGCGACATGAAGGACAAAATCGACCCCTATCTGCAACCGCTCTACGATGCCCTCGAGGACATGATTCCCGTGGCCAAGCTCAAAGAGTATATGGAGAACGACACCATCCAGATTGCGCCACTGGCCTTCATGCGCGGGCGCACGCTCAACGACGCCATCATCGTGCTCGACGAGGCGCAGAACACCACCGTGCATCAAATCAAGATGTTCCTCACCCGGCTGGGCATGGGGTCGAAGATGGTGGTCACCGGCGACATCACGCAGATCGACCTTCCGCGAAGCACCGCCAGCGGACTGATTCATGCGCTGCGCGTGCTCAAAGGCGTGAAGGGCATCGGTCGCGTGGAGTTCGAGAAAAAGGACATCGTGCGCCACCAGCTCGTGCAGCGCATCGTTGAGGCCTACGAGCAATTCGAAGCCCGCCACCCCGACGGCCAGCCGCAAGCCGACGACGCCAAGCGTTAGACTTGAAGAACCCCGAACCATATTATCAAAATAAGAACCATCCATTATCCATTCAACCACAATGTCACTCACAACAACCGATTTCAAATTCCCCAGCCAGCGCAGCGTGTATCACGGCAAGGTGCGCGACGTGTATAGCATTGGCGACGACCTGCTGGTCATGGTGGCCACCGACCGCATCAGTGCCTTCGATGTCGTGCTGCCGAAAGGCATTCCCAGCAAAGGCCAGGTGCTTAACCAGATTGCCGCAAAATTTCTCGATGCCACGGCCGACATCGTGCCCAACTGGAAACTGGCCACTCCCGACCCTATGGTGACCGTGGGGCGGCGGTGCGAGGGATTCGCGGTGGAGATGATCATACGCGGCTACCTCACCGGCAGCGCCTGGCGCGAGTATCAGAAAGGGTGCCGGCTGCTGTGTGGCGTGCCCCTGCCCGACGGCATGCGTGAAAACGAGCGCTTCCCCGAGCCCATCATCACTCCCACCACCAAGGCCGCCGAAGGCCACGACGAGAACATCTCGCGCGACGAAATCATCGCCCAGGGGCTGGTGAGCGAGCAAGACTACCAGGTCATGGAGCACTACACGCGTGCGCTTTTCGCCCGCGGAACCGAGATGGCGGCCGGCAAAGGGCTCATCCTGGTCGACACCAAGTATGAGTTCGGGCTTTGCGACGGGCGCGTGACGCTCATGGACGAAATCCACACGCCCGACTCAAGCCGCTACTTCTATGCCGAGGGCTACGACGAGCGTTTCGCCGCCGGCGAGCCGCAGCGGCAACTGAGCAAGGAGTTTGTGCGCCAGTGGCTCATCGAGCACGACTTCATGGGCCAGCCCGGGCAGCAGGTGCCCGAGATGACCGACGAATACTGCCAAAGCGTGGCCGACCGCTATATCGAGCTCTACGAGCACATCACCGGCGAGCACTTCCAGCCCGCTCCCGATGCCGACCTGGCGTCCCGCATCGAGAGGAATGTGAACAACTGGCTGGCCGACAACCGTTAACAAAACCCCATTAACATAAACAACACATGACACATGAAATCAGTGCCCAGCACCTCTCCATTGAGCGTGTGGGCGAAATCATCAAGGGCGGCTTCAAGCTCGCGCTGAGCGACGACGCCCGCGAGCGCATTGTGCGCTGCCGCAAGTATCTCGACGAGAAAATCGCCTCCAGCCCCGTGCCCGTCTACGGCGTGACCACCGGCTTCGGCTCGCTGTGCAGGGTGAGCGTGAGCCAGGACCAGCTGTCGCAGCTGCAAATCAACCTGATGAAGTCGCACGCCTGCGGCGTGGGCGAGCGCGTGCCCAACGAAATTGTGCGCATCATGCTGCTGCTCAAAGTGCAGTCGCTCAGCTACGGCTACTCGGGCTGCAAGCTCGACACCGTGGAGCGCCTCATCGACTTCTTCAACGAGGGGGTGTGCCCCGTGGTCTACCGCCAAGGCTCGCTCGGAGCCTCGGGCGACCTGGTGCCCCTGGCCCACCTGTGCCTGCCGCTGGTGGGACTCGGCGAGGTGGAATATGAGGGCCGTGTGATGCCCGCCGCCGAGGTGCTCCGCATCAAAGGCTGGCAACCCATCCAGCTGGCCAGCAAGGAAGGTCTGGCGCTGCTCAACGGCACGCAGAACATGAGCGCCTTTGCCGTGTGGGCACTGCTCCAGGCCGAGCGCTTGAGCGAGTGGGCCGATGTGATCGGCACCCTGTCGCTCGAGGCCTACGACGGCCGCATCGAACCCTTCACCGAGGCCGTGCACCTGGTGCGCCCCCACAAAGGCCAGCTCGAGACCGCCGCGCGCATCAAGCAGCTGCTCGAGGGCAGCGAGCTCATCAAGCAGCCCAAGACCCACGTGCAAGACCCCTACTCGCTGCGCTGCATGCCGCAGGTGCATGGCGCCGTGAAGGACACTATCCGCTACGTGAAATCGGTCATCGACACCGAAATCAACAGCGCCACCGACAATCCCACCGTCTGCCCCGACGACGACCTGATCATCAGCGCCGGCAACTTCCACGGCGAGCCCATCGCCCTGCCCATCGACTTCCTGTCGCAGGCGCTCATCGAACTGGCCAA
>CAMVDK010000284.1 GCA_947166165.1 uncultured Porphyromonadaceae bacterium | reverse complement strand
GTTTTACGGCTGCCGCTCGCTGCAGAACGTCGCCCTGCCCGAGAGCCTGCGCGTGATGGAGGGCACCACCTTCTATCTGTGCAGCGGCCTGCAGTCGCTCACCATCTCTGCCGGTGTCGAAGAAATCGGCCCGGGCATCACCGTGGGCACCACCGCGCTCAACGAAATCCAGATCGATCCGGCCAACACCCGTTTCGCCGTGAACGACGGCTGGCTCTACAGCGCCGACCTGAAGCGGCTGGTGGCAATTCCCGGCGCCATCGCCGGCGTGCTCACCATCCCCGACGGAGTCACCACCATCGGCTCGCAGGCCGGACGCCGCCTGGCCATCACCGAACTGGTGACGCCCACCGGGCTCAAAGAGTTGGAGTCGGCCGCCTTCATGCAGTGCGGCCAGCTGGCCAAGGTCACGCTGGGCAGCACTGTGGCCACTCTCGGCGGGAATGCGTTTGCCAACTGCGCGGCCATCACCGAGGTCACCTCGCTCAACCGCGTGCCACCCACGGGCGGCGTGTTCGCCGACGAGGTGTATGCCGCCGCCACGCTCTATGTGCCGCGGGGATGCAAGGATGCCTATCAGGCCGACGAGAACTGGGGCAAGTTCCAGACCATCGTCGAAATCGATGTCGAGCAGCCGGGTGTGCCGGGCGACCTGAATGGCGACGGCAATGTCGACATCGAGGACGTGAATATCATCATCAACATCATTCTCGAGAAGGGTGGCACCGTACAGCCTACGGGCGACCCCGACCTCGACTCCAGCGGCACCGTTGATGTGGCCGACGTCAACGCAATCATCAACATCATCCTCACCCAGTGAGCGCTCCTGCCCATGGCGGCGGGCGTGGAGATGAGGCGCGATGCAAACGATTGCGCGCCAAATCGGACGCTATCAGAAATAATGCGGTGCACTCCACCGCATTATTTTGCTATTTTTGCGGTAGATTGACGAAAAACCATAAAACGAAATAGCTATGTTAAAAACGAAACCCGACTTAAGTTTCAACAAACTTTGGAACATCAGCTTCGGCTTCTTTGGCGTTCAAATCGCTTATGCGTTGCAGAGTGCCAACATCAGCCGCATCTTTGCCACCCTGGGTGCCGATCCGCACGACCTGAGTTACTTCTGGATTCTGCCGCCGCTCATGGGCATGGTGGTCCAGCCGCTGGTGGGCTTGTTCAGCGACAAGACCTGGACGCGCTTCGGCCGCCGCATCCCCTATCTGTTTGTAGGCGCCGCCGTGGCCGTGCTGGTGATGTGCCTGCTGCCCAACGCCGGCAACCTGGAGTTCACCATCATGAGCGCCATGACCTTCGGCCTGCTCGCGCTCATGTTCCTCGACACGAGCATCAACATGGCCATGCAGCCCTTCAAGATGATGGTGGGCGACATGGTCAACGAGAAGCAGAAAGCCAAGGCCTACAGCATCCAGAGCTTCCTGTGCAACGCCGGCTCGCTGGCAGGCTACGTGTTCCCCTACCTGTTCACGGCCATCGGCATCGCCAGTGTGGCTGCGCCGGGCATCGTGCCCGACTCGGTGAAGTGGTCGTTCTATGTGGGCGCTGCCATCCTCATCTTGTGCGTGCTCTACACTATGGCCAACGTGAAGGAATACACCCCAGAGCAGATGGCCGAATTCCAGGAGGCTGCGCAGGCCGAGCAAAAAGCCGAGGTGGCCGCCGGTGGCAGCAAGAACAAGGCGCTGAAAGTGTTCATCCAGGTGGGCATTGTGCAGTTCTTCTGCTGGGCAGCGTTCATGTATATGTGGACCTACACCAACGGCTCGATTGCCGACACAGCCTTCGGCGTCGACATGAGCGACCCGAACCATGCCGCCACCAAGGCATATCAGAGCGCCGGCGACTGGGTGGGCATCCTCTTTGCCGTGCAGGCCATCGGCAGTGTGCTGTGGGCACTGGTGCTGCCGCGATTCAGCAACATCAAGGTGGCTTACGCGCTCTCGCTGGTCATCGGTGGCATCGGTTTCGCCATGGTGCCTTTCTGCCACAACCAGTACCTGCTCTTTGTTCCCTACTTCCTGATTGGCTTCGCGTGGGCCGCCATGCTCGCCATGCCGTTCACGCTGGTGACCAACGCCCTCGAGGGCAGCAAATACATGGGCACTTTCCTGGGCCTGTTCAACTGCACCATCTGCATCCCGCAGATTGTGGCGGCATCGCTGGGCGGTGTGATACTCAAGGCCATGGGCGACTTCCAGGGCAACATGCTTCTGCTGGCTGGCATCCTCTTGATGGTGGGCGCTGGCTGTGTGTTCCTGATCACCGAGGGCAAGAAGGTGAAAGAAGTGGCGTGACATGTATCGTGTGAACGAGATTTTCCACTCGCTCCAGGGCGAGGGATTTCACACGGGCACCGCGAGCGTGTTTGTGCGCTTCAGCGGCTGCAACTTGCGGTGCGCCTTCTGCGACACACACCACGAGGCCGGCACGCCGATGTCGCTGCCGCAAATCGTCGACGAGGTGAACCGCTATCGCTCGGCTCCGCTGCTCGTGCTCACGGGCGGCGAGCCGGCGTTGTGGGTCGACAATGAACTGATCACTGCACTGAAAACCTTCACCGGCAAGCGCATCGCCATCGAGACCAATGGCACGCGCCCCTTGCCGCCGGGCATCGACTGGGTGACCTTGTCGCCCAAAGGCTTGTTCCCAGGTGGCGACGCGCAGCCATGCGTGCTCACCCGTTGCGACGAACTGAAGGTGGTGTATCTCGGCCAAGACCTGGCGCAGTATGCCGGCATCGATGCCCGCCACCGCTTTCTGCAGCCCTGCTACAGCACCGACCCCGCCGAGCGAAAGTCCAACATGGCAGCCACTGTGGCTGCCGTGCTGGCCCATCCCGAGTGGCGACTGTCGTTGCAGACCCATCGCGTGCTGGGAATCAGGTGATTATAGCTAAAAAGAAGGCAACTACCGAGAAGTTGTCCCCAGGTCAAACCTTGAAAAGGTCAAGCGGGTCGAAGACCCGATTTCGTGTTTAAGACCATGCAAGTGCATCGAAGATGCACGCAGCTTGGTCCAAGTCGGGAGCAGAGGAAGTGCGTCGAAGACGAACTTTGTGAGCGGGGACAACAGGCCGATTGACTAAATAAAAACAACAAATTAAACAAATGAAACGAATGCTTGGCTCGGTAAGCAATTTGTTCAATTTGTTGTGGCAATTACAGACGCATTGACCCCATCCCTGGCCACTCAGTTCGAAGAACTGGACAAGTCCAGCGGCCTTGAATTGGACTGAACCCCAGGGCGCAAGCGTCGGAGACGGTTGTGGCCTGGTGATGGCGGCACTACTCGGCTCGGGCCTCGAAGAGGGCCAACTGTCGGTCGCAGAAATTGGCTCACGTCCCTTTGTCGGCTGGTTGTGTCGTTTGGGTGGTGGTGCTTTGCTGCGGCAAAGCCGTCTGCCGCTGCCGCTTTTGGTGGTGATTTCGGCTTTTTATGGCCCTGCTTCTTTCTTTGTCC
>CAMVDK010000283.1 GCA_947166165.1 uncultured Porphyromonadaceae bacterium | reverse complement strand
CCACGCAACGCGTCGACGAACTCTTCGGCGTGCTGCTCGAGCAGCATTTTAATGATCCCGCGACCACCGAGATCTACACCCAGTATCTCTACACCACCGGCAACTACAAGGGCGCGAAAGAGCAGCTGGGCTATGCCCTCGACCTCAACCCCACCGACGCCGACGGCTGGCGGCGGCTGATGGTGCTCAACGTGATTGACGAGGACTACCCCGCCGCCATCGCCGCCGCCGAGCGCGCGCTGGAGTTCAACCCCGACAGCCTGGACCTGTATGCCTACATCGCCCCCACCTACTTCCAGATGAAGGAGTATGACAAAGCCCTGGCCACCTACGCGAAGGCGCTGTCGATGACCGACAGCACCAACGTGGAGATGCGCAGCGACCTGCTGGGCGGCATGGCCGACGTGATTTTCGAGCAGGGCGACACGCTGCGTGCCTTCGACACCTACGAGCAGGCCCTGGCCCTGAACCCGCTCAACGCCGGCGCGCTGAACAACTACGCCTATTTCCTCTCGCTGTGCGGCCGCGACCTCGACAAGGCCGAGCGCATGGCCGCCACAGCCATCAAGCTCTACCCGCAGAGCTCCACCTACCTCGACACCTACGCCTGGGTGCTGTTCCGCCAAGGCAACACCATGATGGCCCTGACCTACATCAAGGCCGCCATCGAGGCCGACGACGAGCCCAGCGCCGACCTGCTCGACCACTACGGCGACATCCTCGAGGCCGACGGCCAGCACGACCTGGCCCGCGAGCAATGGAAAAAGGCACTTGAGATTGACCCCGACAACAAACAAATCAAACAGAAACTTCAGTGACGCCCACCGGCGCCAAGACATCGTTATGACACGCTTCATCAAACTCACATTGCTATCGCTCGCCGTGGCGCTGACGCTGGCCAGCTGCGGCACGCACAAGAAAGTGGTCGACCCCTCTCAGCCGTCGGGTCCTGCCACCCCCTCCTCCTCCGCCACCGCCGCCGCCAAGCAGCAGTTGCAGGCCGTGGTGGCGGCCACCGGCGCTTGGAGCACGCTCCAGGCCAATGGCAACATCGCCATCGCAGGCGGCACATCGTTCAGCAGCACCGTGCAAGTGCGCATGGTGCGCGACCAGGTGCTCTACATCTCGCTCCGGCCCTTGTTGGGCATCGAAGCCGGGCGCATCATCATCAAGGGCGACTCGCTGTTTGTCATCAACAAGTTGCAGAAGCAATACCTGGCCGAGAAGGTGAGCCTGATCACTGCCGGCGTGCCCGCCACAGTGGGCATGATGCAGGACATGTTTCTGGGCCGCCCGTTCGTGATTGGCGAGGGGTCGCTCAACGCCTCGCGGCGCAGCCTGGTGACCGCCGTGCCGCAGGGCGACGGCTGCACCATAGCGCCGGTGAAGCAGCCCCGCGACTTTGCCTACAGTTTTGCCTGCAATGCGCAGGGGCAGGTGCTCTCGCTCGACGTGCGCCTCACGCAAGGCGACGCGGCCTACAGCATGAACTATGCCGACGTGCGGCGCACCCTTGCGGGCAACATCGCCCACGCGCTGCGCTTTGCCACGGCCATTGGCGGCAAGGAGTTCCGGCTCAAGCTCAGCTACGACCAAATCGCCTGGAACCAGGACGTGGACACCGGCTTCAGCATCCCCCACGGCTACACACGCATCGACGGCCGGGCCATGCTCAAGCTGTTTGCGCAATAAGCAATGTGCAATTCACAATGCACAATTCACAATGCACAATTCACAATTCACAATGCATAATGCACAATTGGATGCGGAATGGTCTATAGCTCGGAATGCTTGCCGCACTGCTAAAAAAATGCGGATTGGGCATTGCGCTCCCGGCTTTTATTTGTAACTTTGCATTTTGGTTGGCGCACCCACTGCGCACCACGTAACAGAACATCACATCAGCAATGAACAATAACATCACCCGCATCGTGCTCACCGGCGGCCCCTGCGCCGGCAAGACCACGGCCCTGGCCAAGATAGTGGAGCACTTCGGCAGCCTGGGCTACCAGGTGTTCACCCTGCCCGAAGTCCCCACCATGTTCACCGCCGCCGGCATGAACTATCTCACCACCAACAAGGACTACTTCTATGAGGGCGAGAAGGCCACGCTCGAAATCCAGCTTGCGCTGGAGGACAAGTTCACGCGCATGGCGCAGCAATGCGGCGAGCCGAGCGTGATTGTGTGCGACCGCGGCACGCTCGACATCTCGGCTTATATGGAACCCGACATGTGGGACACGCTGCTGCGCACCGTGGGCACCTCGAGCGCCGAGCTGCGCGAGCGCTACGACGCCGTGCTCCACCTGGTGTCGGCCGCCGACGGCGCCGAGCAATACTACACCACGGCCAACAACGCCCAGCGCTACGAGCAGATGAACGAGGAGGGACTGCGCATTGCCCGCATGCTCGACAAGCGCGTCATCAAAGCCTGGACAGGCCATCCCCACCTGCGCGTGATCAACAACCACGACGACTTCGACGCCAAGATGCGGCGCGTGCTGCGCGAGATACGCGAGGTGCTCGGACTGCCGCAGCCCATCGAGCAGGAGCGCATGTACCGCATCCGCATCACCGGCCCGCTGCCGGCCGACTGCATCGAGAACGACATCATCCAGACCTACCTCACCAGCGCCGAGCCGGGCACCGAGGTGCGCCTGCGCAAGCGCGGATGGCAGGGAAAATACGTCTACCTGCACAAGACCAAGAAGCGCATCAGCGACACCGAGCAGCTGGTCACCGAGCGGCAAATCAACAACAGCCTCTACGAGATGATGCTCTCGCTGGCCGACCCCACGCGACGCGTGATTAACAAGCACCGCCGCAGCTTCATCTGGAAAGGACAATATTTCGAAATCGACACCTACGCCGGCGAGCTCGAGGGGCTCGTGATTCTCGAAACCAAGGGCGTGACGGCCGGCGAGGACATCAACCTGCCGCCATTCGTCGAGGTGCTCGAAGACATCACCGGCAACACGGCCTACTTCAACCACTCGCTCGCTGCCATCAAGCAATGACGCGCATCGGTGCCTCAACCCACATTCATTAAACAACAACCGAGAACTTATCCCACTATAGTCATGCGACAAATCATCCAACACCTCACCGACAACGACGCCTACACCTTCAGCTGCCTGTACTACATCCTGCAGACTTATCCCCGCGCCGAGGTGGAGTACACCTTTTTCGACCGCAACCACACCCGCTACCCCAAGGGCTTCGCCGAGCTGCTGCAAGAGCAGGTCGACTACATGCCCGGCGTGGTGATCACCGAAGAGGAAATCGCCTTCATGCGCCACAAGATGTATTACCTGCCCGAGTGGTTCTTCACCTTCCTGCGCGGCTACCGCTTCAGCCCCGAAGAGGTGGCCATCAGCCAAGACGAAGAGGGCTACCTGAGCATCACCGTGCACGGCAAGTGGTACTCCACCATCATGTGGGAAATGGTGCTGCTGCCGTGCATCAGCGAAATCATGCACGAGCTGCAGGGCGACA
>CAMVDK010000282.1 GCA_947166165.1 uncultured Porphyromonadaceae bacterium | reverse complement strand
GTCGGCCACGGTCGAAGCGCTCACCCCCGAGCGGCTCGACCAGCAGCTCGACAGCGTGCGCCGTCTCGACACCGTCGTGCGCCTGAACGGCGCCATAGCCGGACACCCGCTGCGCGGACTCCGGCTCGATGCCGACACCGTGACGCGTCTGCCCGAAATCCACGACCGGCTCGGGCAGGCGGTCGAAGCCATCGGCCACTTGCAGACCGGCATCCAGTTCATGACCTCGTTGCTGGGCGTGGCGCCGCCGTGCAGCCACCACGGCGCCGCCGTGCTCGCCTCCACCATCGAGGCTCTGCGTGGTGTGGCAAAGGTCACTCCGGTGCTGCTGGTCCTGGCGCGCAACAAGGAGCAGACCGACGCGCTGGGAGCGCTGGTCGAAGTGGGCCGAAGGCGCGACGCCGACCGCGATGAGCTCACCCGGATGTATGGCGCCTCGGTGCTTCAGCTCGACGCGGCCGATGTGCGCACCCGCTGGCAGGAGGTCGAAGACCGCTGGTGGCTGCCGCGATTCTTTGCCAAGCGGCGGTTCATGAAGCAGATGAAGGCTTACAGTCCGACGATCGAGGCCGCCCAGATTCCCGATCTGATCGCCCGGCTGGAGAGCTACCATAGCGCCGAAGCCACGGTGCAAGGAGGCGGGCAGCAGCTGCACGACCACTTCGGCCCGATGGCCAGCCCCGGCGCCGAGCGTTGGGACGACATCGACGCGCTCCTCGCCGAGGCCCGTGCCCTCGGGCAGGCCATGGCAGCCTATTGTGGGGCTGTGGGCCAGCCCGTCGAAGCCCAGCTTGACCAGCTCGACCGGCTCGTGGCCCAGGCCGGAGCCATCGACCTCCAGGCCCACCGTGCCCGGATGAGCGAGGTGGCCGCCCATGCCAAGCGGGCCGCCGAGGCGATTGAGCAGCTCGACCAGGTGCTGAGCGCCAATGGCGACACCGCTCTTCGCTATGCGCAAGAGCCCGACATGTGCAAGTGGATTCCCGACTTCGAACGCTGGCTCCCGGCCATTGAGCCGCTTGGCGGATCCTGGTACCACTGGTGCCGGGCCTACGACGAGCTGCGCGCGCAGGGGCTGGCCGTGGTGGCCGACCTGGTGGCCTCGGGCACATCGGCGGCCGATGCCGCACGCACGTTGGCCAAAAGCGCCTACAAAGCGCTGGCCGACGCCATCATCGTGCTCTCGGTGGACCTGCAAGCCTTCGACGGAATGATTTTCGAGGACAAAATCGCGCGTTTTCGCGAGCTCGATGCCAAGCACCAGCAGCTCACCAAGCAGATGCTCTACTGCCAGCTTGCCGCCCAAGTGCCCGTGGGGTCGGCCGCCGTGGCACATGGCAGCGAGGTGGGCATCATCAAGCGCAACATTGCCAATGGCGGGCGCGGCACCAGCATTCGCAGCATCATCGACCAGATTCCCACCCTTCTGCCCAAGCTGTGCCCGTGCATGCTCATGAGCCCGCTCTCAGTGGCCCAGTTCATCGACATGGCCAGCCCCGCCTTCGACCTGGTCATCTTCGACGAGGCCTCGCAGCTCCCCACCAGCGAGGCCGTGGGCACCATTGCGCGCGGCAAAGCCGTTGTAGTGGTGGGCGACCCCAAGCAGATGCCGCCCACGAGTTTCTTCAACGTGTCGCAGGTCGACGAAGACGAGGCCGATGTCGACGACCTCGACAGCATCCTCGACGATGCCATCGCCCTCTCGCTGCCCTCGCGCCACCTCACCTGGCACTACCGCAGCAAGCACGAGAGCCTGATTGCTTTCAGCAACGCCCAGTATTACGACGGCCGCCTGTTCACCTTCCCCTCGGTCGACGACCGCGTGTCGCGCGTGAGCTACGTGCCCATTGAGGGCACCTACGACAAGGGCCACTCGCGGTGCAACCAGGCCGAAGCCGAAGCCATTGTCGCCGAGCTTGTGCGCCGCATCGAGGCCGGCACCCACAGCGTGGGCGTGGTGGCATTCAGCATCGCCCAGCAAAACCTCATCGAGGACAAACTGCTCGAAGTGTTCGAGCAGCGCCCGTCGCTCGAGGCAAAGGCCTACGACGTGCCCGAGCCCGTCTTCATCAAGAACTTGGAGAACGTGCAGGGCGACGAGCGCGACGTGATTCTCTTCTCGGTGGGCTACGGGCCCGATGCCAAGGGACGGGTGTCGATGAACTTTGGCCCGCTCAACCGTCAGGGCGGCGAGCGCCGGCTTAACGTGGCCGTGTCGCGAGCGCGCTACGAGATGGTGGTGTTCGCCACGCTCAAGCCCGAGCAAATCGACCTCAACCGCTCCAAGGCGCGCGGCGTGGCCGACCTGAGGCAGTTTCTGGAGTACGCCCGCGACGGCCGGCTCGTGCTCGACCCCGGGCAACTGCAGGAGGGTCGCTCTGCCATGACCGCCGATGTGGCTGAGGCGCTCACCAACGCGGGCTACAGCGTGAAGACCGGCGTGGGACGGTCGCGCTTCAAAATCGACATCGCCGTCATGGATCCGCGTGATCCCTCACGCTATCTGCTCGCCATCGTGGGCGACGGCCCCGGTTATCACGAGGCAAAGACCGCCCGCGACCGCGAAATCTGCCGTCCGTCGATGCTTGCCGCCCTGGGATGGACTGTGGCGCGCGTGTGGACGCTCGACTGGTACCGCCGCCGCGACGACGTGATTGCCCGGCTGCTCGCACTGCTCGACAAGCTCGCAGGCGAGCCCATCCAGCCCGCGTCGGCTCCCGGTGCCAACAAGCCCGGCCCGAAAGCCAACCATTCGGATGGCTACCGCCGCAATGCTGCCGCACAGCGCAGGCGGGATGCCGAGCAGCCGGTGCTCGACCTCTTCCGTGGCAGCAGAATCATCAAGAACGCAGCCGAAGGCGAGGTTGAGCAAGCACCCTACACCGCCTTCGCCTACGAGCCCAAGTCAATGTATTTCAATGAAGGAATAAACCGCAAGAAAGAAAAGGAAGCGCTCCAGGGCATTGTGGCCACCGAGCAGCCCGTCACCGAAAGCCGAGTGCAGGCCATCATGCAAGACATCTGGAAAATCTACTACCCGGCCGACCTGCGCCGTGCTGCCGGGGTCGTGTCGCGCATGCTGCGCACAAGCGGCTTCTACCTCGACCCCATGTCGCTGCCCGACAATGGCACCTTCTGGCTCAGCGCCGCCGACGCCGAGCACCTCGGCGAAGGCTATCGCCAGGGCGGCGGACGACGCAACACCGACATCCCCGTTGTGGAGGTGGCAGCCGCCATCAAGGCCGTCCTGCGCCGCGAGGTGTCGATGCCGATGGGCGAGCTCTACAAGCGCATCACCACGCTCTTCGGCTTCGCGCGGCGCACGGTCAAAATCACCGCCGTGGTCGACCGTGCCGTAGAGTGCCTCGAGCAGCAAGCGGCGATTGTGGTCAGCGGCAACTCCATCCGCCTGGCGTAGGGAGCCTGGCGGGGGCAGCTGACGGAAAGCCGGAAAGTGGTCAATGTAGTTCAGCCACCACGTATTCCGACCGCGTGCCGATGCGGAACTTGCCGCCCCAGATGCCCAT
>CAMVDK010000281.1 GCA_947166165.1 uncultured Porphyromonadaceae bacterium | reverse complement strand
AAAGCAGGTTCATGAGCATGATGGCCCATATGCGGGCCAGGCTGGCAATCGACTTGCCCACCACCTCGGCCATGGCCGCGAACACACACGACGCGGAAAGGATAACAAGCGGCCAGGGGTTGTTGTAGGCCTTGCCATAGAAGGTGATAATCCATCCGCTGAGCGCAATCACCACAGCGGCTATCAACAGCGTCACCGCCCCATTGATGGCCAGACTGGCATGGGTCACTTTCCAAAACTTGTTCTGCTCCTTGTTGATGCTCGCCAAGATGGGCAGCACGATATGGCTCACCGACGACGGCACAAACAGTATCATCACGCGCCACTGCTCGCCCACATCGTAGTCGGCCATCGTTCCAAAACTCATGAAATCCTTGAGCAGAACACGAATCACAAAAAACGTTGGCACCACCACGATGCTCGACAAGGCGGCCGGAATCACAAAGCGATAAAGCAAGGAGAAGTCGGACCGCTTCACTTTGCGCCAATCAAGCTTGATGGAGTGCGCGCGCATGTTCTTGCTGATGAAATAGCGATACAGCACCGAGATAATGGCGAACCCCAGCCCATAGCCCACTATGGCACCATTGAGCCCCCAGAAGTAGGCGCCAACCAGCAGAGCCATGGCTTGCAGCACTCCGCCTATAAATGTGGCTATCGACTTGCTCTTGAAGTCCTCGAAACCGGCAATCACGCCCTCCTGAGCGATGTTCACCACAACGAAGATGAGTATGAACGACGCCAACTTGAGTGTGGGCGCCAGCTCGGGTGTGTCGAGCCTGGCGGCTATCAAATCGGATAAGAAATACAGCAAAGCGGTCACCACCAGCGACATCAAAAGAGCGAACCCGTTGGTCACAAAGTAGATCGACGAAATGAGTTCGGGGTGGCTCTTGCGGTACTCCGACACATATTTCGTTGCTGCCAGACTGATGCCCGAGCCGCCAATGGCCATGAAGGTGGCAATGGTGGTTTTCACCATGCCAAACCGGCCATAGATCTCTTTGCTGAGGATGTGGGCACACACAATGCCAGCCACCATCACCAACGCCCTGGCAATCGCAGTGCCAGTGAGCGACCAAAAGGCTCCACTGGCCATGCGCGTGGCTATGTCCGACGACTTGATGCGCGCCATCAGCTGAGATATGACTTCAGAAATTGCAGACATTGTTCTTCATTTTTTTAGATAAACACAAAATGATAGTTGATAAACTCACCTATCTCCGACGGGTAGAGGTTGCTCTTCACCACATTCAAGAGCAGGTACGACAACACCGGCGCTAACACAACAGCCAGCTCGACGTAGCGCTTCGACCTGTAAAGGCAGTCGGCCACATAAGCCACCATCATCACGATGCACGGATACAGCAGGTCCACTGGGCGGATCATGAAGTGAATCGTGTTGATGAACAGCACCTCGTAGCAAGCGCCAAGCATGGTGAGCGAGAACACCAGCGGCAGCAGACGGTCGGCGGGACGGCACCGCGCCACATCGCGGTAATACCACAAGCACACCAGCGGCGTGAAAATGGCGATGAGGCGCAGCGGACCCAGCGCCAGGAAATGGAAATTGCCGTTCGACACATCGGCCAGCATGTCGTGATAACGCGTGTAGCCAAAAGCCGACAGCGCGTCGACCACCGGCAAAAATATTTTTATCCAAACCGGATACAGCCCCAGCACAAAGCAGGTCGCATAGATGCTAAGCAGCAAGCCACGCCTTGCCCGGGCAATGCGCTGGAACGGCACAAAATAGAGTGCCAATAGCAGCAAGGCCGAATAGTGGAACATGGTGAGGACAAGCACCCCTATGCAATAACGCACAAACCGGCGCTCCACAATCCACGGCAGCATGGCCAGCATGCCTAGTGCCACCACCCATTGCCGCATGAAACTGATCCAGTTGATGAAGTAAGGCCCCAGCACCAGCACCAGCGCAAACCACGGCAGCAAAAACTTGTGATTGCGCAGCGCGTAGTACATGAGCGACGCTTGCACGAAGGCCCAGAAAGCAAAATAGAGCGTGAAGTGGCAGTGCATGGCGGCAAACGCCCGCGTCACCAGTTCAAATCCAGGCTCCATGCCCTCGGGACGTGCAAACACGCCCTGCTTCATCACACCGAAATACTGCGAGAGATACATCATGTAGTCGGTGCCGGTTTTCATCCTCAGGCCGAACACCGCGGTCACCACAGCCACCGAGGCCACCAGCTACCAACAATAGAACGGAAGCGCCGACTCGCCATTTGCGAGCCGCGCCTCATCGCGCCGAGAAGCGTGCCAGCCCAACCAGGCCAGCACAAAGGCCAAGGTGATGTAAACAACTATGCTGAGTATCAAAGCAATATTCCGATTGTTGACATTCCGTCTTATCAGCCCCACCCCTACTCCGTGGCACTTTCGAGCCACGGAGCCGGTGTGGCACACACAAAAATTGTGGCGGGTCTATCGGCGATAGATGCCGCAGAAGTCGAGTATCACCTTGGAGTCGGTCCAGGGCAGCGACTTGAACTCGTTGTGGGCCGTGAGCATGACCACGATGTCGGCTTGCTCGTAGGCCGTGCGGTAGTCAGTGAGCTTGAACACGTTGTGCTCGGTGATGTTGGGCTCCACCACCATGATCTCGGCATTGTTGCACCCCTGCATCACATCGGTGGTGATGCGCTTTGCCGGCGACTCGCGCAGGTCGTCGATGTTGGGCTTGAAAGCCAGACCCATCATGGCCACACGCGGCTTGCGGTTGTGCTTGAGCTCGAAGGTGAGCATCGCGTTCTTGATGCGCTCAACGCACCATTGCGACTTATAGTTGTTGATTTCGCGGGCTTTGGCGATGATTTTCGCCTCGTTGGGATAAGCCGAAGTGATGAAATATGGGTCCACGGCGATGCAGTGCCCACCCACCCCGCAGCCGGGCTGCAGAATGTTGACGCGGGGATGCTTGTTGGCCAGCTCGATGAGCTCCCACACGTTGATGCCCGCGCGCTCGCACACCATCGAGAGTTCGTTGGCGAAGGCGATCTGCACGTCGCGGCTCGAGTTCTCGGTGAGCTTGCACATCTCGGCTGTGCGGGCATTGGTGCGGTGCAGCGTGCCCTTCACGAATTGCGAGTAGAAGGCGATGGCGTGGTCGGTCGAGGCCTCGTCGATGCCGCCTATCACGCGGTCGTTGTGAACCAGCTCATGAATCACATTGCCCGGCAGCACGCGCTCGGGGCAATAGGCGATGTGGATTTTCCCCACCAGCTCGGGGCGCAGCTCGCCGATGAGCGCTGCCATCTTCTCGGTCGTGCCCACGGGCGAGGTAGACTCAATCACATACAGGTCGCCCGGCTTGAGCAGGGGCGTCACTGCCCGTGTGGCTGCTTCGACAAACGAGATGTCGGGCTCATGGTATACAATTTGCATCATAGATTATTCTCGCAATTTCCATATCAGAATATTCATCCTTAATCTCAGTCCATTCAGGAGATAATTCAGCAACTGAAGTAATAGCATGCCCCGGTAATATTACTGAATCCTCGTCAATATAATTT
>CAMVDK010000280.1 GCA_947166165.1 uncultured Porphyromonadaceae bacterium | reverse complement strand
GTTGGCGTTGGCGATGAGCAGGTCGGGGAAGCTGGCGCGGTTCCATATTTTCGCACCCTTGACAATCACATCGGCATGGCCGAAAGCCGAGAGCCAGAAGCGCTTGCGCAGGCTGAGCGCGGTGCGGTGCAGTTCGCCGCGAGTGCCCATCCAGCCTCGCGGCTGCCAGGTGTGGCTGAGTTCGACGACGGGCGCGTCCATGCTGATGGGCACGCGGTGGCTGCGCGTCTGGTAGAACTTCTCGCCTGGAGCGTAGCGCAGCGTGGCCTTGAAGCCGGCCTGCGTATAGCGGGCGAGCGGCGTGCCGTCGGCCTGCACGAAGGGCATCAGCCTCGAACCCTCGTGCACGAGGTGGTGCATGCCCAGCGCCACCGAGAAGTGGCTGGGCCACTCGCGCTTCCACTCCAGCTCGGTGGTGCGCAGATAGGCGAGCCGGTGGTCGCGCTGACGCTGGCGCGCGAGAAACACGTTGTCGGCATTGGTCATGACGTAGCGCTGCCCGAGCCGGTCGACGTCGTAGCGGTGCATGAGCCGGAGGCTGTGGATGGGGAACTCCTGGTCGAACTGGCGCTTGCGGTTGAACGAATACTCGAGCTGGGCCATATATTTCCACCGCCGGTCGCGGAATCCATAGGCCACATAGCCGCGGGCAAACAGATGGGGGCTCAGCGCAGTGGTGGTGACGGCTCCCAGACGCAGCCGCACCCCCTCGAGGGCGTTGCCGCTGATGGTGGTGTTGATGGGGCCGATGTCCACGCGGCTGGGATTGCCCGTGGGCACATAGCCCTTGACAAAGGCGAGGATGACCGCCTCGGTCCACTCGATCCCCTTCGCCGCCCGCAGGCGCGTGAGCCTGAGCCGCTGGGTGTTGCCGTCGGTGTGCATGGAGTGCGGACGGTGCTCGGCCCAGAACTCCTCGGGCATGAGCGCGGCATCGGGGGCCACGGCCTGGCCGGTGTTGAACACGCCCATGTCGGCTGGCGGCTCCATGCTGTGGCCGCTGAAGGCGGTCTCGCGGCGCGCGAACAGGCGCGGCGTGCCGGCCACCAGGCGCAGCGTCACCTCCATGTCGTCGCGCAGCAGCAGCCGGAAGCCACTGGCCGAGCGGGCAAAGTCTTGCTCAATCGACAGGTGGTCCACATAGTTGAGATGGATGCGATGCGGCACATTCATGGTGACGCGCTTCACGAAACACCGGCCATCGGCATCGGCCACCAGAAGGCGGCCGGTGAAGCCATACGTCTCTGGCACACGGGGCACGAAACTGAGTTCCACGCAGCGCTCGCCGTCGACGAGCAGCGTGTCGGTGAGATAGTACTTGTAGAAGTCGGCTCCGATGGCCGAGAGCGGACTCACGAAGCGGTTGTGGAGCAGCGTGACGTCGTTCTGAAAAATGTCCACCTCGTGGAGCACCTCCTCAAGATACTGCTTCACTCCCCTTTGGTCGAGCTGCTCGTCGATGCCTCCGCCCAGCGTGGCCTCCACGCGCTCGCTTGTGGCAGCCGGCGAGCGGCGGTGATAGCATTGCGACACCTGCTCGCGCACCGACAGCGGCAGCACACGGCGGCCGGTGGAGCGCATCGTGTCGGTGTATTCGCCCAAAAAGGAAAACCGGCGCAACGCTTTGTTCTTGACCGCCAGCTCGTCGAAGTCGTCGAAGCCATAGATGAGCCGCTGGTACTTCTGGAACGAGAAGTAGTCGGCCTGCTGCATGGGGTCGCTGTCGCGCATGGAGGCCCGCACGCGCTGCATGAGGTCGACGGCGGGATTGTTGTGCTTGCTGTAGCGGTCGCTCGTGCGGTTCACCTCCAGCTCGCTGAGCTCGACCGTGGCCGGCTGCATGTCCACCACCAGCACGGCTTGGCCGGGATTGAGGGTGACCTCCTGCGTGTGATAGCCCACAGCCGAGAGCCGCAGCACAGCCGCCAGGGCTTCGGTGTCGACGCTGAACCCGCCCTGCTCGGTGCTGACGGTGCCAAAGTCGGTGCCTGGCAGGGTGATGGTGACCCCGGCCAGCGGCGCGCGCGTGGTGGCGTCGCGCACGTAGCCCACCAGGTGCACCTCGGCCCAAGCCTCGAGGCACAGCGCCAGAGCAAGAATCAACAGGCTGACACGTCGGCTCATACCGCACAGGCAGCTCAGTGAGTCACAACCACTTTGTGGGTCGACACGAGTCCATTGACGTAGACCCGCACCACATATACGCCAGCCGGCACATCGCCCACGTTGATATAGTTGGCCGCGCAACGGGCCACCACGCGTCCGTCGGCTCCCACCAGCTCCACGCCGTCGATGTGGCTGTCGGCCGTTGCCACCAGGTAGTCGCTGGCCGGAACGGGACCTACGCCCACGCCACGGAGCTGCACATCGGTCATGGCCGAGCTGCCGGCCCGCTTGAGCACCGCCACAGCGTCGACGAGCAGCGTGCCGGTGGCACCCTGCTGCGCAATCCGGCTGTCGGCAGGCCGGGAGAGCGCGATTCCTTTCAAGGTGAAAGCTCCCGGCTCGGTCACCGGAGCCTCCACCCACCGCCAGCCGTGATGGTCGATGGTGGCCAGCGGGAGCAGGTGCTCTGTGCCGTGGATGTCGACGAGCACAGCCGACGCTTGATTGAAGCTCATGTCGCCCCACAGGAGCACGGCCACAGTGTCGGCCATGGCCACGGGCTTGGAGCCGAGCATCGACGCGAGGTCGAGGCCCACGTGATGAGTGGCTTCGCCGAAGGCATACTTGAGTTGCAACGACCGTGCGCCCAGCAGATGGGTGGTGCTGGTGGCCAGCTCGGCCGAGAGATAGTCGCCCGCGAGCACGGCGCCCGCCTCGCTCTCGATGTCGATGGCAGCGGCGGCGGCACGATGGGCGGCGGCATCGACGGCATTGAACGCCAGCCGGATGGTGTCGGGCAGGTGGATGCCGTCGTAGTCGGCCACACTGCGGTCGACCACTAGCTGGTATTCCTGCCCGGCCACCAAGTCGCGAGCCAGGGGCAGACGGATGTAGCCATACGGGTCGCTCTTCTTGTTGCTCTTGATGCTGCGCATCTGCCAGGCGAGTTCGTTGCCCTCGGCATCGAGCACATGGAAGCGGTGGTTGAGGTCGTAGCTGTTCATGACCGAGTCGGTGCGGAACTCAATCACGGGCTTGGCGAGGTGGACCTGCGCGCCGCTGGTGGGGAACATGGCCAGTTGCTCCAGATGGCTGCGCTCGCCGGTGGTGAACTCGAGCGTGAAGTCGGCTTCCATAGGCGTGCCGCCGCCATGGCAGGCCGAGGCCGCGAGGGTGACGGTGTAGTGCGTGCCTGGGGCATAGGCGTCGTCGGGTTCGAACACCATGCGGTAGTTGCTGTCCTCCCAGCGAATGGTGCCGGCCACATGGGGGGTGATGGAGAACGCCTGTGCCACCGACTCGGTGTCCATGTCCCAGTTGAACTGCATCACGACGGGCACGTTGCACAGCAGCGGGTCGTCGCCGCCGGTCCACCGGGGCGAATGGTCGACGACCTGCGGCGGCGTGTTGCGTATCTTCTTGAGGTCGAAGTTGCAGTAGGTGGGC
>CAMVDK010000279.1 GCA_947166165.1 uncultured Porphyromonadaceae bacterium | reverse complement strand
GGCCATGTGGCTCAACGACCTCTACTACAGCAAGGTTGACTCCAATCTCGCTCTCCCGTTCCTGCCATTGAAAACGCAGGAGTTCGACAACTACTGGCGCGAGATGAACTACTGCATCGACTTTGCCAAGTGCAACCGTGGGCTGATGATGGAGCGCATCGAAGAGGTGATTGCCGACGCCCTGCCATTGGCAGAGTTTGAGCCGGCGATCGATATCGCCCACAACTATGCGGCTTGGGAGAACCACTTCGGAGCCAACTGCATCGTTCACCGCAAAGGTGCCGTCAGGGCCAGGGCTGGCGAGGTGGGGATTATTCCCGGGTCGCAGGGAACATGCTCCTACATCGTCGAAGGGCTCGGCAACCCCGACAGCTTCATGAGCTCGTCGCATGGTGCCGGACGGCTGATGAGCCGCACGCAGGCTGTGCAAACGCTCAACCTGAAAGATGAAATCGACCGCCTCGAGGCCAAGGGAATCATTCACGCCATCCGCTCGCAGAACGACCTCGAAGAGGCCGCCAGCGCCTACAAGGACATCGACAAGGTGATTGCCCTCGAAACCGACCTGGTGAAGGTGAAAACAAAGCTGGAGCCAATAGCGGTGATTAAAGGATGAGATCGGCGGCCAGGACTGTCGGTCAGCAGGGAGGAAGGGACAAGCACGTCCGCCAGCTTCTCCCCCACCCCCGGAGGAAAAACTTGAAACCGACGCTGAACGCAGGCTGGCCGACCCGAAAGCCAGCATCTTCGAAAAGATGGCCGCGCAAGCAGTGGCCAGAATGAAAACGCCATTCATCAACCGAGACCAAAACAAAGAAATTGTGGTTTCTAATACCGCCATCAGCCAACTGCTCAAGACCAAGGGCCGGCTCACTTTTTTGCGCTTCAAGACCAATTCCTTCGCTCTTTTTATATCAAGATATAAAAAAATATCAATTTCTTTACTATCCTTGCCTCACGTTAGCACAAAATTGATTAACTTTGCAATTCATAGTAAATGGATAATCCCATTTACACTTCCAAAATCTCAAGATTATCTAAGATATGAACGAATACATTTTCTACACAACCGAGGGTTACACCGAAGGTCCAAATAAAGATTATCCAGTCGAAAACTGCCAGGTGGTTGGTGTCGCATCAGGCGAGAATCATAACGAGGCTTTGAAAAAGTTGTTTGTAGAAAACCCGTGGATATCCGAAGCGGGATTCACTGAATATCATGTGCTATACCGTCGCTTGGCACCAGGTAACCCAAAATAAAAACAAGAAATCTTCTTTTTCTCGTCTAATTGAGGGATATGCTCAACAGGGTTGTTTTCGATGTACTTTCGTGAAACCATGAACTCAGCGAAACCGTAACACCAACCACGATAGTTGTTGCGTGTTCGCTCGCTAACGCCACGGTCAAGGTAAAGCCAATCCAAAAAGTCGTTTATAAATGCGCCATCGAATTGATAGGCATACTTGATAGGCAGCACACATGAGGATAGATACTGATTAAGAATATTGATTCGCGACTGGTAGGTGTGCTTGGTTTTCTTTCTAGACTTGCGCTCGATGTATCCGATATATCTATCAATTACATCTGATAATAAAGTATACCCACGGCTCTCTTGGGTGTTCACCCAGGGATTCCAGCCACCACGAAGTTTCTTCAAAGTTACTGCGATAATTTCGGCAGCTTTCTTTCTTCGTTCGCCAATTTTCGGAATGTTGTCGATGTGATACTTTTTGCGCCTCATCTCTCCCGAAGCGGGGGCGAGGGCGAAAAAATCAACAAACCACTTTTTGCCTTCGTGCAGCTTTGGGTATGTGAACCCAAGTACTTCCGCTACGCAATTTCTTTCTCTAAAAGACGACATTTTTTAACATTTTTTGGCGGTCTCGAAGACTTTCAAAAAATGCCAAGTTCGTAACCCTTAAAAATAGTGTCTACTACGTGTCTATGAATTTTCAAAAATAGGGCTAACAATCTGATTTTGAGATTGTTAACCCTGATATAGCGGAGAGAGAGGGATTCGAACCCACGGTACGCAAAGCGTACAACGGTTTTCGAGACCGCCCCGATCGACCACTCCGGCATCTCTCCTGGTCTTCTGCGCATCGGCTTTTGCTGATTTGTGGGTGCAAAATTACATCGTTTTTTTGAACCTGGCAAGTTTTTCGGCGTTTTTTTCCGAATTTTTAGTTTCAACACGCGTTCAAAGCTGTTCAAAGCACCGCCGCGAGCGTTCAAAGCGCCGCGAGTGCGGCTATCGCCGCTTTGGGGTCGGGTGCGCCAAACACGTGGCTGCCGGCCACGAGCATGTCGGCTCCGGCCTGCGCGAGTTGTGCGCCTGTGTCTTGGTTCACTCCGCCGTCCACCTCGATGATGGCGTGACTGCCGCACTCGGCAATGAGCGCGCGCAGCTCTTCCACCTTGCGCAGTGTGCCTCTAATGAAGCGCTGACCGCCGAAACCGGGGTTCACGCTCATGAGCAGCACCAGGTCGAGGTCGGCCACAATGTCGCGGAGCATGGCCACAGGGGTGGCGGGGTTGAGCGACACGCCGGCCATCATGCCAGCGTCTTTGATTTGCTGCACGACGCGGTTCAGGTGCAGGCAGGCTTCCTGGTGTACCGTCATGATGCGTGCGCCGCTGTCGCGCACCTGGGCCACGAACTTTTGTGGCTCAACTATCATCAGGTGCACATCGAGGGGCTTGGCGCACAGGCGTTGCACATGCTTGATGACAGGAAATCCGAACGAAATGTTGGGCACAAACACGCCGTCCATCACGTCGAGGTGCAGATAGTGCGCCTCGCTGCGGTTGATCATGTCGATGTCGCGGCTCAAGTTGCCAAAGTCAGCACTGAGCAAGGATGGAGATACAAGCATAGTTGTTTTATGAGTAAGATTAAGAAAAAAGTCCTTCGAATCAAAAAATCATGTTCTTCTAGCAATATGTACTGATGTCCTTATAGACTAAAAAACAAAGGTCTTTATAGTCTTAAAAGTAATCGTCCTTCCAGTCAAAATGGCGTCAGTCGTTCGTAGCCTTAGGCTCACGCTTCTTGCTACGCACTTTGAAGACGACATACACCACCACGATGGCAAGGAGCGCAAAGCCGGCTATCTTGAGGTAGTGGCTGTAGTGCTCGAGCTGGTCGAAGAAGAGTGCGTCGTCGGGCACGGCAAGGTAGAGCAGCCAGCCCAAGGCGGCAAGCACGATGTTCCAAAGCCCGGCGCCCAGGAAGGTGTAGAGCACAAACCGGCCAAAGTGCATCTGCGAGAGTCCGGCCGGAATGGAGATGAGGTGCCGCACCACTGGCAGCAGCCTTCCGACGAAGATGGAGGCCGAGCCCCGCTTCTGGAAGAACTGCTCGGCATGGTCGAGTTTGGCGGCGCTGAGCCTGAGCAGATGGCCCACGCGGCTATCGGCAAAGGCGTAGACGATGGGGCGGCCCAGCAGCACCGACAGGCCATAGTTGACCACCGAGCCGAGCAGTGCGCCCACAGTGGCGGCCACGATGACCATGGGCAGGTTGAGGACGGAGCCTTGCTGCAGGGCGAAGTAGGCGGCCGGAGGCACCACCACCTC
>CAMVDK010000278.1 GCA_947166165.1 uncultured Porphyromonadaceae bacterium | reverse complement strand
CCAAGACGGCCAAAACCATTCATTACTTTTTTGCAATTTATAGAACCCACCTTTATATAAAGCCTTGTGTTCTTATGTCCTAAATACCGCCTCATTGTGAATTGTGTCTTAAAATACTCATTTGATGAAAAATATTGTTATCAGAGCTTTGTCGGGCAGCGTGTATGTAGCACTGATTGTGGCATCCATACTGCTGCTCGACAATTCGCCTATAGCCTTCCTGTGCGTGTTCGGACTGCTGATTGTGCTGGGCATCAAGGAAATCTACAACATGACCGGCCATGGTGCCAACCAGTCTTGGCTGGTGACGCTGGTCGACATGCTGGGGGGCGTGGGGCTTTTTGTGGCCTTCTACTTTCACTCCACCGGCCAGGGCTTGCCGGCGATGCGCCTGCTGCCCATAGCCGGCTATTTGGTGCTGCGATGCATCATCCAGCTCTACCGCCCGTCGCAGAACGCGGTGCAGAGTCTGGAGCGGTCGTTTTTCGCCCTGGGCTATGTGGCGCTGCCCATCGCGCTGCTCAACAGCATCGTGAGCCTGTCGGCTCCACGCCTGCTGCTGGCACTGTTTGTGTTCATTTGGGTCAACGACACGGGGGCCTTCCTGGCCGGAAGCGCATTTGGCAAGCATAGGCTGTTCGAGCGCATTTCGCCCAAAAAGTCGTGGGAAGGCTTCGTGGGCGGCCTTGTGGCGTGCGTGCTCGTGGCGCTGGCCACCAACCGCTGGTGCAACGAGTTCTTCGAAGTGCCTGAGCTGTCGACATGGGTGGCGCTGAGCGTGCTCACCTCGGTGATGGCCACGTTTGGCGACCTGGTGGAGTCGCTGCTCAAGCGCACCGAAGGCGTGAAGGACTCCGGCCATCTGATTCCCGGCCATGGCGGCGTGCTCGACCGCATCGACAGCCTGCTGCTCGTCAGCCCCGCAGCGCTGATTTTTTTGGCCATCATCATTAATAATTGAGGTGCGCATCGCAGCTGCTGGCTGATTCCTGAATCCCGATGAATCACCGGGCCATGCAGCTGTTCACCACAAACCTACAACCCTCTCTATCCTGACACAATGAACCGTTATGACGCCCGTGGCGTGTCGGCCTCGAAAGAGGACGTGCACAACGCCATCAAGAACATCGACAAAGGCCTTTATCCCAAAGCCTTCTGCAAAATCATGCCCGACTTGCTGGGCGGCGACCCGAAGTGGTGCAACATCATGCACGCCGATGGCGCCGGCACCAAGTCGTCGCTCGCCTACGCCTACTGGCGCGAGACGGGCGACCTGAGCGTGTGGCGCGGCATTGCGCAAGACGCCATCGTGATGAACATCGACGACCTGCTCTGCGTGGGTGCCACTTCGAGCATCCTGCTCTCGTCGACCATAGGCCGCAACAAAAACCTGATTCCCGGCGAGGTGATTGCGGCCGTGATTGGCGGCACCGAGGAATTCCTGGCGCAGCTGCGCGACATGGGCGTCAACATCGTGTCGACTGGCGGCGAGACAGCCGACGTGGGCGACCTGGTGCGCACCATCATCGTCGACAGCACGGTGACGTGCCGCATGCGCCGCGACCAGGTGGTCGACAACGCGCGCATCGCCGCCGGCGATGTGATTGTGGGTCTGGCGTCGTTTGGACAAGCCTCCTACGAGCGCGAGTACAACGGCGGCATGGGCAGCAACGGGCTGACGTCGGCGCGCCACGATGTGTTTGCGCGCTATCTGGCCGAACGCTATCCCGAGACCTACGACCACGCCGTGCCTCACGAGTTGGTCTACAGCGGCCAGATGCGGCTCGACACCCCTGTGGGCGACACCGGGCTCGATGCCGGGCGGCTCGTGCTCTCGCCCACACGCACCTACGCGCCCATCATCAAACGCGTGCTCGACGAACTGCACCCTCACATCCACGGCATGGTGCACTGCACCGGAGGCGCGCAGACCAAGGTGATGCACTTTGTGGAAAACAAGCATGTGGTGAAGGACAACCTCTTCCCCACTCCGCCGCTGTTCGCGCTCATCCACGAGCAGAGCGGCACCGACTGGCGCGAGATGTACCGCGTGTTCAATATGGGCCACCGCATGGAGGTCTACCTCGAAGCCCGCCACGCCGATGTGGTGATCGACATCGCACGGAGCCTGGGCGTCGACGCCCGCATTGTGGGCCATGTGGAAGATTCCGACCACAACCAGCTCACCATCACCACCCAGCACGGCACCTATGAATACTGAGAGGCGACTGCTGTGGGTGGCAACCGCGCTGCTGTGGCTGCTGTGGCTGCCGGGCTGCGTGGGCGGACGGGAGCACCGCGAGGCACACCCGCTGCCGCGTGTGCTCGACGTGGGCACGCTCTACAGCCCCACCAGTTTCTTCATCCTGCGTGGCGACACGCTGGGCTACGACTACGACCGCATCTGCGACTTTGCCCGCAGCAAGGGCATCAAGCTGCGCTGGCATGTGGCGCCCAACATGGCCACACTCATCAGCTGGCTCAAGGCCGACTCGGTGCAGGTGCTGGCCTACGAAATTCCCGTCACGGCCGAATACCGCAAGCAGGTGCACAGCTGCGGAGCCGCCAATGTCACCTACCAGGTGCTCATCCAGCCCATCGGCGACTCGCTCATCACCGACGTCACGCAGCTCGTGGGGCGTGACGTGTGGGTGGAGAAAGGGTCGCGCTACGAGTCGCGCCTGCGCAACCTCGACAGCGAGCTGGGCGGCGGCATACACATCCACACGCTGGCTCCCGACACGCTCATGCCCGAGGCCCTGATTGAGATGGTGTCGCGGGGCGAGCTGCCGCTCACCGTGGTGGACAGCGACATCGCACAACTGGGGCAGACCTACGTCGACAGCGTCGACATCAGCCTTCGCGTGAGTTTCGGCCAACGGTCGTCGTGGGCGGTGAGCCTGCGCAACCGGTGGCTGGGCGACAGCATCGACGCCTGGGCCAAGTCGCGCGGCGCGCAAGCCTACTCGAAAACGGCCCTGCGGCGCTACTTCGAGATGAGCAAGAGCGGCATGCACACCGCTGCCGACAGCGACACCGTCTACGTCACCCCGCCAGGCCACATCTCGCCTTTCGACAGCCTGTTCCGCCTCTACGGGCAGCAGGCCGGCATCGACTGGAGGCTGCTCGCGGCCATCGGATATGTGGAGTCGGCTTTCGACCCCAGAGTCACTTCGTGGGCCGGGGCCAGAGGGGTGATGCAACTCATGCCCAACACCGCCAAGAATTACGGACTGCCCATCGAGCAAATCGAACAACCCGAGGCCAACATACGCGTGGCGGTGAGGACCCTGGTCGACCTGCGCACGATGTTCAAGAGCCGCATCGAGAGCGACTCGGAGCGCACAAAGTTCATCCTGGCCAGCTACAACGCCGGGGCCGGACATGTGATCGACGCCATCGAGCTGGCTCGGAAATATGAGCGCGACCCCGAGCTGTGGGACGACAACGTGGAGGAATGCATCTTGTGGAAGAGCAATCCGCAGTTCTACAACGACTCGGTGTGCCGCTACGGCTACTTCCGTGGCAAGGAGACCGTGGAATATGTGGCCAAAGTGGAGCAACGATACCTTTATTATAAAAACAAGTTCGAAGAGAACCCCGACAAACACAAAA
>CAMVDK010000277.1 GCA_947166165.1 uncultured Porphyromonadaceae bacterium | reverse complement strand
TGCCCACACTACGAAAAGATAGTACTTTTGCATGAGTTTTTTATGTGGTTTGTAATAAGGGGAGTCTCAACGACGAGTTGAGATTCTTCAATTTTTTAACTTAAAAAAGATACCTAAAACGAAATTATTATGGCTATAACCTATATGACCAAAGAAGGTTACGACAAGAAGATGGCCGAGCTGGTCCACCTCGAGAATGTCGAGCGCCCCGAAGTGGTGCGTGCCATTGCCGAAGCGCGCGACAAGGGCGACTTGTCGGAAAACGCTGAGTATGATGCTGCAAAGGAGCGTCAGGGAATGCTCGAAGCGAAAATTGCCGAGCTCAAGAACCTTGTCAAGACGGGCATGAAGATGACCTACACCATCGTCACCGAAACGGAGTCGAACCTGCGCGAGGGCAAAATCGCCATCTCCACCCCCATCGCCAAAGGCCTGCTCGGCCACAAAGTGGGCGACGTGGTCGACGTCCAGGCCCCGGCGGGCAAGATGCAGTTCGAAATCCTCGAAATCGCCATCTGACAACCAGAATGTGTAACTCTTTTAGTCTTATCGTATTATGACTATTTTCAGTAAAATCGTTGCTGGCGAGATTCCCAGCTACAAGGTGGCCGAGGACGAAAACTACTACGCCTTCCTCGACATCAATCCCGTGGCCGCGGGCCACACGCTGGTCATTCCCAAGCGCGAGGTGAACTATCTGTTCGAACTCACCGAGCAGGAGTACGCCGGCCTGTGGGCCTTTGCCCGCAAGGTGGCCCTGGCGCTCGAAAAGGCCGTCCCCTGCAAGCGCATCGGCGTGGCCGTGCTGGGCATGGAGGTGCCGCATTGTCACATCCACCTGGTGCCGCTCAACACCGAGGGTGACCTCAACTTCCAGAAACAGAAACTCACCCTGCCTGCCGAGCAAATGGCTGCCATCGCTTCGGACATCGCCAGCAAACTGTGACCTCGGCACTCCGAGGCCCATCCGCACCCTAACGCTAAAGGCGGTTACCGCTGCAATCACAACCCATGGCAGCCGGTGGCCGCCTTTGCGCTTTCGCCACTCCGCCGCCGCGGGTGTCACACAACAAGTCATCAACCCATATCCTCTCTCATCTGCAATGAATTACAATCTGAAAACCAATGTGCTGTGCCTCTTGGCGCTTTTCGCCGTCTTGAGCGCCCTGCCGGCGCATGCCGATGAACCTGCCGCCCGGCTCGTGGGCATGGGCGAGGGGCACGACTCGGTGCCGTTCCAGCAAATCATCGATGCCGGGCTGCTTGTGGTCGACATCAACACCGTAGGCGGCGAGTGGCCCACTTGCGACTACGTCGACGCGCCCGAAGACGGATGGGGGCACTCCATCACCAACGCCACGCGCGTGCCCGGACGGCTGCGCATGTGGCGAGGCGGACAGGTGGCCTTCGACTCCGGCGACTTTGTGCAAGACGCCCACGGCATCACCATCCGCATCAGGGGCAACACCAGCGCCTATGGCCGAAAGAAGCCCTACAAAATCAACCTGCAGGAGAAGGGCGACCTGCTGCTGCGCAACAACCCCATCTACCGCGACAAGGACTGGCTGCTCATCCGCGACGAGTATTTCAAAAACATGCAGGGCTTCGAGGTGAACCGCTATGTGGGCATGACGTGGACTCCGGCCTACCGCTACGTCAACCTCGTAATCAACGACGAGTTCCAGGGCCTGTACATGCTCGTCGAGTCGGTCAAGCGCAACACCAACTGCCGCCTCAACGTGGCTAAAGACGGCTTCATCTTCGAGTTCGACGCCTACTGGTGGAACAGCGACTTCTACATCCCCTCCAACCTGAGCAACTCGCAGCACTACACCTTCAAGTATCCCTCGTCCGACGACCTCACCGCCGCCGACATCGACTACATCACCCAGGTGATCCGCGACTACGAGCAGTCGGTTTTCGATGCCACCTACAGCGACTACATCGACGTGGAGTCGTTTGCAAAGTGGTGTCTGGGCCACGACATTCTCTCCACCTTCGATGCCGGCGGAACCAACACCTACTACACCAAGGCCAACCGCACCGCCGACGCGCATCTGTCCATGCCGGTGATGTGGGACTTCGACTCCTCCGAGTCCGACTCGCTGCGGTGGTCGCGGTGCCACGGGGTGAACTTCCTGAGGCTTTTCCGAAGTGCCAACCGCGACTTCGTGTTGGCCTACACCAACAAGTGGAAGGAAATCCGCGAGCACATCGTGGGCGATTTGCAGAACGTGTTCCAGCGCTTCAAGAACACCACCGACGGACTCGCGCTGCCGCGCTCCATGCAGCTCAACAACGCGCGCTGGAACGTCTCGCTGCTCTCCCTGGGCAGCCTCGACTCCAGGGCCAAGTGGTTCGCCGACCGATTCCCCTGGCTCGACAACGCCATCAACGAACTCCTGCCTAAAGGCGACATCAATCTCGACGGCTCGGTCGATGTCAACGATGTCAACCTTGCCGTCAACATGATTCTCGAGCTGATGCCCGCCAACCTCGACCATGCCGACCTGAACGGCGACAGCCGTGTCGACATCGCTGACCTGAACGAGCTGATTGGCATCATCCTCAACGCCGTGCCCGTCGAGCCTGTCGAGCTCGAACTCTCGGCCCGCCACGTCGACATCGCTTACAGCGGAGGCACCGCCTTTGTCGACGTGAGCGCCACCAAGGACTGGCGCATCGAGGAGGCCGACATCCCCGAATGGCTCAGCGTGGAGCCGCGGCAGGGCACCGCCGGCGGCACCACCGTCATCTTTGCCGCCGACTCCACCACCACCAGCCGCTCGGCCCTGCTGCGCATCGTGTGCGGCACGCGCACCGACACCATCACCGTCGACCAGCTCCTGCCGCCGCCCACCAGCGCGTTTGCCTCCATCGCCGACTTCCTCAACGCCGACCCGCTGTTCGTGGCCGACACCTGCGCCATCACCGGTGTGGTCACCGACATCGAAGTCATCAAGATGGGACGCGTCACGCTGCGCGACTGGTCGGGAGCCACCTTCGCCAGCGGAGTGATGCGCCAGCCCGAGTTCAAGACGCTGAAGGTGGGCGACATCGCCACCGTGAGCGGGAAGCGGGTGGTGGTCAACGACTTGCCACAGATCTCGGCGGCGCGGTTCGACTCCATCTGCGCTGTGCGCCGCGTCGACATCGCCGATTTCGCCACCATCGAGGCCGCCGACACCGACTGGCTCATGCTCTCCGGCACCATCACCCTCATCGTCGACGAGCAGCGCGCCGCGCTCTATATCGCCGACGCCGACGGACACTCGCTCTACATCGACGGCATTGCCACCGGCTGGGGAGCCACCGGCGACGCGCTGCACGGGCTCATCGAGGCCTATGGCATCGAAGCCGGACAGCAAATCACCGTCATCGGCCACCGGCTCACCGCCCACGGCCAGCCCACGCTCACCGGAGCATTCTACTTCTCTCACACCCACCAGCAACCGAACAAACGATAATAATGAAAAAAACCACCCTTCTGCTCACCCTGGCCCTGCTGGCCGTGGGAGCGCACGCGCAAAAACAGTTCTCGCTCGAGGACCTCAACTTTGGCGGCAACAACTACCGCAACATGATTCCGCAAAACCGCACCCTGCAGTGGATGGG
>CAMVDK010000276.1 GCA_947166165.1 uncultured Porphyromonadaceae bacterium | reverse complement strand
GTAAATGCTTTGAGAGAAAAAAATTGGGATGATAGAATTTCCATCATCTGGCTCACCATGCATCCGCCGGTGCCTGCGCTCAGTGCGGCAATGGCGTGCAGCAGGTTGGCCTTGCGGTCGCCCAGGTTGGTGCCGATGTTCAGGTAGTATCGCATATACGCTTTCACGTTCGTTATCATTCCCACTCCACGATTCGCCCGGATGCCAGGGTGCGCGGCACATCGATGAGCCGCTGGTTGCGGCTGCCGCGAAAGCGCAGCGTGGTGTCGCGTTCGGCTAGGACGAAAGGCGAGTCGACCAGCACATCGATATAGTGCATGATGCGTGCCAGGTCGGTGCGCCCGGCCACTTGAGGCCAGGTGTAGCCGGTGTAGCACCATATGTTCAGCCCCAGTTCGCATTTGGCACGGCGCGCCAGTTCGAGCACGGCCTCGGGTTGAGCCAGGGGGTCGCCTCCGGTGAGTGTCAGCGGGGCCTCGTTGCTGGCAATCTGATGCAGCAGCGCGTCCACACTCATGGCGGTGCCGCCCAGCGGGTCCCACGACTGCGGGTTGTGGCATCCCGGGCAGTGGTGCGGGCAGCCGGCCACATACACCGAAGTGCGCAAGCCGGGTCCGTCGACGCTGGTGCCTTCCACCACGCGGAGCACTCTCAGTTCCATTCGTTTGATGGTGTGGTGAGTGAGGTGAATTCAAAAAAACTAGTCACTATTTATGCACCACGCGGTCGTGCAGTTCGGCCAGCTTGCCGCTGTTCCAGCGTTCGGTGGTGCCCACCAGGTAGCCCGTGATGCGTTGCAGCCGGTCGATGTGGTGTCCGTGGCATTGCGGGCACTCGGTCAGTCCGTCGGTGGCGTCCTCGTAGCCGCAGTCCATGCATCGGTTGCGGTTGTGGTTCACCGAGCAGTAGCCCATGTCGTAGCGGTCCATCAGGTCGACGACGGCTGCTATGGCTTCGGGGTTGTGGGTGGCGTCGCCGTCGATTTCGACGTAGAAGATGTGTCCGCCGCGCGTCAGCGGGTGGTAGGGTGCCTCGACTTCGGCCTTGTGCTTGGGGCTGCAGTGGTAGTAGACGGGCACATGGTTGGAGTTGGTGTAATAGATTTTGTCGGTGATGCCCGGCAGTTCGCCGAACTGCTTGCGGTCGCGCCGGGTGAAGCGTCCGCTCAGCCCTTCGGCCGGCGTGGCGAGCACCGAGAAATTGTGCTCATACCGCTCGCTGAATTCCACGGCCTTGTCGCGCATGTGGCCCACGATGCGCAGCCCCAGCTCCTGGCTGTGCTGGCTTTCGCCGTGGTGCTTGCCGGTGAGCGCCACGAGGCACTCGGCCAGTCCGATGAAGCCGATGCCGAGTGTGCCCTGGTTGATGACGCTCTCCACCGTGTCGGTGGGGGCGAGCTGCTCGCTGCCGTTCCACAGCTGCGACATGAGCAGGGGGAATTGCTTGGCAAAGGCCGTCTTCTGGAAGTCGTAGCGGTCGCACAGCTGGCGGGCGGTCACTTCGAGCAGGTGGTCGAGCTTGCCGAAGAAGGCGTCCACGCGCTCCTGCTCGGTGGCCAGCCCCATGCATTCGATGGCCAGCTTCACGATGTTGATGGTGGAGAACGAGAGGTTGCCCCGCCCGATGCTCGTCTTGGGGCCGAACCGGTTTTCAAACACGCGGGTGCGACAGCCCATGGTGGCCACTTCGTAGTGGAAGCGCCCGGGGTCGTCGGCGCGCCACAGCTCGTGCTGGTTGTAGCTGGCGTCGAGGTTGACAAAGTTGGGGAAGAACCGGCGCGCGGTCACCTTGCAGGCCAGCTGGTAGAGGTCGTGGTTGCGGTCGCCGGGCAGGTAGCTCACGCCCCGTTTCTTTTTCCAGATTTGTATGGGGAAGATGGCCGTTGCTCCGCCGCCCACGCCCTCCCAGGTGGAGTGGAGCAGTTCGCGGATGATGCACCGCCCCTCGGCGCTGGTGTCGGTGCCGTAGTTGATGGAGCTGAACACCACCTGGTTGCCGCCACGGCTGTGGATGGTGTTCATGTTGTGGATAAACGCCTCCATGGCTTGGTGCACCCGCTCGGCGGTGCGGTTCACGGCGTGCTGCACGGCTCGCGCGGCCCCCGTGAGGCCGTCGAGCGGGCGGATGATGTAGTCGTCGATGGCGGTGTCGTAGAGGTGGCTGTACTGCTCGCCAGTGGCCTGCTCGTAATACTTCATCTCCTCCACAAAGGTGCGCCTGACGTAGGGAGCCAGATAGAAGTCGAAGGCCGGGATGGCCTGCCCGCCGTGCATCTCGTTCTGGGCCGTCTCCATCGATATGCAGGCCAGCACGCTCGCCGTCTCGATGCGCTTTGCCGGGCGGCTCTCGCCGTGGTTGGCGGTGAAGCCGTTTTTCAAAATCTTGTCGAGCGGGTGCTGCACGCACGTCAGGCTCTTGGTGGGGTAGTAGTCCTTGTCGTGGATGTGGAGGTAGTTGCCGCGCACGGCCTCGCGTGCTTCCTCGCTCAGCAGATAGTCGTCGACGAAGGGCTTGGTGGTTTCGCTGGCAAACTTCATCATCATGCCCGCCGGCGAGTCGGCGTTCATGTTGGCGTTTTCGCGCGTGATGTCGTTGTTCTTGGCGTTGATGATTTCCAGGAAGATGTCGCGCGTCTTGGCCCGCCGGGCCACCGAGCGCTGGTGCCGGTAGTTGATGTAGCACCGTGCCACCTCCTTGCGCGCGCTCTTCATGAGTTCGATCTCCACCATGTCCTGGATTTCCTCCACGGTCATCTGCTCGCGCCCACGGCTGCCGATGCGGTCGGCTATGCGCTGGATCAGGCTCTCGTCCTCGCCGGCCTCGGTGGCCAGCATGGCCTTGCGGATGGCGGCCTTGATTTTCTCCTCGTTGTAACCCACTACGCGCCCGTCGCGCTTCACTACTGTCTGTATCATTGATGTTTATGCTTTTTCGACTGATTGATGGTTGATTTTCGCAGCGCAAAGTAACGGAATAATCGTCATAAAACAAAAACTTTTGTGCGGAAAAGTTATCAACAAGTTTTCGTTTTGGAAAACTTTTTTCCTGCTCGTTGAATTTTAACTAATTGATTATGAGTCGTATGACTTTATGTAATGGAAATTTTTGTCGGTTCGGGATTGTTGACGAAATCAAAAACGGTGTATCGCCGGTGTGCATCGGGCCGAAGTGAAAAAGGGGTACGCGCTTCGCAGCGGGCACCCCTTCGGCAAATGTATCTAAACTTGTATTTCTGATGTTGGTGTCGAAACGATGTGTGCTTACAGCTTCGGTCCGGCTGCCACGAGGGCTTTGCCAGCCTCGTTGTCCTCGTACTTGACGAAGTTCTTGATGAATCGGCTGGCCAGGTCGCGTGCCTTCTCCTCCCACTGGTGGGCGTCGGCATAGGTGTCGCGCGGGTCAAGGATGCCGCTGTCCACACCCTTGAGCTCGGTGGGCACGGTGAGGTTGAAGAACGGAATCACCTTGGTGGGTGCCTGGTCGATGCTGTGGTCGAGGATGGCGTCGATGATGCCGCGGGTGTCGCGGATGCTGATGCGCTTGCCGGTGCCGTTCCAGCCGGTGTTCACCAGGTAGGCCTTGGCACCGCTGCGCTCCATGCGCTTGACGAGCTCCTCGGCATACTTTGTGGGGTGCAGCTCGAGGAACGCCTGGCCAAAGCAGGCACTGAACGTCGGGGTGGGCTCGG
>CAMVDK010000275.1 GCA_947166165.1 uncultured Porphyromonadaceae bacterium | reverse complement strand
AGCCCGACGGCAAGGGCAAGCTCAGCAAGCGCGACGGCGACCGCCTGGGCTTCCCCGTGTTCCCCCTCGAGTGGCACGACCCGAAGAGCGGCGAGGTGTCGAGCGGATACCGCGAGCGCGGCTATCTGCCGCAGGCGGTGATCAACTTCCTGGCGCTGCTGGGATGGAACCCGGGCGACGACCGCGAAATATTCTCGATGCAGGAGCTCATCGACGCGTTCTCCTTCGACCACTGCTCGAAGAAAGGCGCAAAGTTCGACTTCGAGAAGGGCAAGTGGTTCAACCACGAGTACCTGATGAACATGCCCGACGACGAGCTGGCACGCGTGTTCAAGCCCGTGCTTGCGCAGCACGTCGATGCCGCAGCGTTCACCGACCACTACATCGCCCGCGCCGTGGGAATGGTGAAGAGCCGCGTGAACTTCGTGGGCGAGCTCTGGGAGCAGGCGGCCTTCTTCTTCCACGCACCCGACCACTATGCCGAAAAGGACATCCGCAAGCGCTGGAAGCCCGAGACTCCCGCCATCATGCGTGAACTCATCGACGTGCTCCAGGGCATCGACAACTTCTCGAGCAGCAACACCGAGGAGATTGTGCTGGCCTGGATCAAGGAGCACGACTACCACCTGGGCAACGTGATGAACGCTTTCCGCCTCACGGTGGTGGGCGAGTGCAAAGGCCCCCACATGTTCGACATCACCGAACTCCTCGGCAAAGAGGCCACCATATCCCGCATTAAATGCGGCATCGACCACATCCAGCCCATCGACATCCAACAATGACCCACCACTTGTTGCGATTCATTGCCCTATGCCTGCTGAATGGCGCGTTGCTTGCAGCAACAGCGCAGGAAATTTTGTGGAACATTGACTTCAATGCGGTGGTGAACAACCGCGAGGGGGGCGACGAGCTGAGGCCCGACCAGACCTTCGTCTTCGCCCGGCTGGCTCCCGAGGTGGGCGTCACGCTCGACGGCGGACGCAACCGCCTGATGGGCGGCGTGGCCTGGAATCAGCCGCTCAACGACGGCATGACCGGCTACAAGGTGCTGCCCACGCTCTACTATCAGTATCAAGGCGATAACGGGCTGCGGGCCGCCGTGGGGTGGTTCCCGCGCACGCTGCTGCACGAGCGCGCGCCGCGATACCTGTGGAGCGACTCGCTCGACTACTGCACGCCCAACGTGCGCGGAGCCCTGCTGCACTACGACCACCACGGCCGGGGCTGGGTGCAAGCCGTGCTCGACTGGCGGCAGATGCAGACCACCACGCGCCGCGAGGCATTCGACGTGCTCTTCAGCGGAGCCATGCCCATCAAAGGGCCGCTCTGGCTCAAGGGACACATCTACTACAACCACCTGGCCAAGCGCAAACACGCTCCCGACGACGAGGGCGTGAACGACGACGCCACCGTCAACCCCATGCTGGCCCTTCACATCGCCCCCGGCCAGGTGCGGCTCGACGCCGAGGCTGGAGCCATCACCCCGGCGGCCTTTGTGGCCGACATCAACGCCCGCTGGCGATGGCTCGAGGTGAACCAGTCGGTGACCGCCGGCAAGAGCCTCTTCCCGCTCTACGGACAGTTTGGCAGCCAGCTCAACCTGGGCGACCCGTACTACTGCAGCAAAGTGTACAGCCGCACCTCCGTGTGCGCCCACCTTGTGCAGAACAGCCACGTCGACGTGAGCGCCTCGCTCACCTTCCACGCCACCGACGCCATCACGGGCTTCTGGCAGCAGCTCAGCTGCCGCTACTACATTGGCGGCACCGGCCGCAAGGCTAACGCCACGGCCGGCACACGCCTGAATCCATTGTTTTAACTTCTCACCCACCACTCCCCTCGCAGATGGATCTGTTATACGACCTCGGCATCGCGGCCTACAAGACTGCCGCCCGCATCGCCTCGGTGAAGAACCGCAAAGCCCAGCTCATGCTCAAAGGGCAACGCAAAACGTGGCGCACGCTGCGCGAGCGCCTCGACCCCGAAGGCGGCTACATCTGGATCCACGCCTCGTCGCTGGGCGAGTTTGAGCAGGG
Organism: uncultured Porphyromonadaceae bacterium; assembly: GCA_947166165.1. GTDB lineage: Bacteria > Bacteroidota > Bacteroidia > Bacteroidales > Muribaculaceae > Sodaliphilus. The sequence continues at coordinate 1,658 of CAMVDK010000275.1, read as the reverse complement.
CCGCCCGCTCATCGAGCTCATCCGCCAGCACCAGCCGCAGGCGCGCATCCTGCTGTCGTTCTTCTCGCCGTCGGGCTACGAGGTGCGCAAGGGCTACGACCAGGTCGACGCCGTGTGCTACCTGCCCTTCGACCTGAGCCACAACGCCAAGCGGTTCATCGACCTGGTGAAGCCCAAGATGGCCATCTTCGTGAAATATGAGTTCTGGGGCAACTACCTCAATGAACTGCGCCGCCGTGAAGTGCCCACCTATATCATCTCGAGCATCTTCCGCCCCGGGCAGGTGTTCTTCCGCCCGTGGGGAGGCATGTTCCGCAAGATGCTGCACTGCTTCAACCGCCTGTTTGTGCAGAACGAGCAGTCGCGCCAGCTGCTGGCCGGCATCGGCATCACGCGCGTCGACGTGGCGGGCGACACGCGCTTCGACCGCGTGGCTCACGTCCGCGAGCGCGCACGCCAGTTCCCCACCATCGACCGTTTTGTCGGCAACGCCGACTTCACCCTGGTGATGGGCAGCAGTTGGGAGCCCGACGAGGACATCGTCATCCCCTTCTTCAACGCCCACCCGAGCATGAAGCTCATCATCGCGCCGCACGAGTTCGACAACGACCGCCTGCTGTCGATCATGAGCCGCATCGAGCGCCGGTCGGTGCTCTTCTCGCAGGCGCGCGCCGACCAGATGGCCGGCACCGACTGCCTGGTGATCGACAGCTTCGGACTCCTCTCGTCGCTCTACCGCTACGGGCAGGCCGCCTACGTGGGCGGAGGCTTCGGCACCGGCATCCACAACATCAACGAGGCCGCCGTCTACGGCATCCCCGTCATCTTCGGCCCTCGCCACGAGAAATTCCAGGAAGCCCACGACCTCACGGCCTGCGGCGGAGCGTTCTGCATCCAGAACGCCGAGGAGTTTGCCACACAGATGGAGCACCTGCTCGCCGACCCCGACCACCTGCGCCAGGCAGGCCAAAAGGCCGGGCAATACATCCAGAGCCACCTCGGTGCCACCCAGCGCATCTACGACGCCATCTTCTGAGCGCGACGCCACAGGGCGGTTGTTGGTCTTGTTTAGCCTAAATTGCCATCTGATTCAAGGTCTGAATAGATGCGCTCCAGCGTGCCATGCTGACGGGAGCGCACGTTGGCGTTGCCGTCGTGGTTCTCTACGCACTCAAAGGCCTCTTGCAACGCCCCCTCAGCACTTTGTCGATAACGGGGCCAACGTGACGGGAAAATTGCTCTCCCTCATGAATTATTCTTCCATACAGAGTGGATTTCTCAAATTTTATGTTTACCTTTGCCATGTCATTGATGGTTTCGCTCGTCTTGAATTTCAGCAAAATCTGGTCTAGCAAATCATCAAGCAATTTCTTGTTGCCCATAAACTTTATAAAACTAAAGCACTGCCAAATTTTGGTATCTATATTTACAAAACGAAATATAGTTCAAGATGGAAACACAATTGATTTACCCCGTCGGGGAACAGGATTTTCCTAAGATTCGAGAGGCAGGCATGGTCTACATCGACAAGACCATGCTGATACACGAGATGGCGACAAAAGGCAGCCATTATTTCCTGAGCCGTCCTCGCCGGTTCGGCAAGTCGTTGCTCATCAGCACGCTCGAGGCCTATTTCCAAGGCCGCAAGGAGCTGTTCA
>CAMVDK010000274.1 GCA_947166165.1 uncultured Porphyromonadaceae bacterium | reverse complement strand
CTTTTTCGACCTCCCTATGCCAGCAGCAGGATGAGCAGCTGCGCCGATATCACGCGCAGGAACATCGTCAGTGGATACACAGTCGAATAGGCCACGGCCGGGGCATCGTTGCCCGAGGTCTTGTTGGCATAGGCCAGTGCGGGCGGGTCGGTGGTCGAGCCGGCCACAAGTCCCATGAGCGTGCAGTAGTTCAGGCCGAACTTGCCACGGCCCAGCACCACCACAATCAGCAGCGGCACCATGGTGATGACAAAGCCGTAGAGCACCCACCGCAGGCCGCGCGCGTTGAACACCGTGGCGGCAAAGTCGCCGCCAGCGGCGATGCCCACCGACGCCAGAAACAGGCAGATGCCCAGCTCGCGCAACAGCAGGTTGGCGCTCGAACTCGTATAGGTGACCAGCTTGAACTTATAGCCAAAACGCCCCAGCAGAATGGCCACGACGAGCGGTCCGCCGGCCAGACCAAGCTTCATGGGCACCGACATGCCCGGCAGCATGAGCGGGACGCTGCCCACCACGATGCCCAGGAAGATGCCCAGAAACATCGTGAACATGTTCGGTTCGTTGAGCCGGCGCATGGAGTTGCCCAGTTTCTCGGCCAGCCGGTTGATGTCGTCGATGTTGCCCACCACGGTGATGCGGTCGCCCACCTGAAGGCTCAGGTTTGGGCTGGCCATCAGGTCCACTCCGGCGCGGTTGACGCGCGTCACGTTGAGTTTGAAGCCCTTGCGCAGGCGCATCGACCCCAGTTTGCGGCCCGTGATCTCGCTCTTGGTCACCACGATGCGGCGGCTCACCACCGGCGCCGGGTCGGCCGCCCAGTCCATAGGCACCTGCGGCCCGATGATGGCGTCGAACACCTCCTCGTCTTGCACCGACATCACCACCAGCAGCAGGTCGTTTTCCTGCACCACGGTGTCGCTGCGCGGGATGATGACCTCGCCATCCACCTTCTTGATGCGCGACACCACAAAGTTGTGGTCCACGATGCTGTGCAGGCGCTGCAGCGTCTTGCCGAAGATGAGCTTGTTGGTCACCTGATAGGTCACCACATGCGGTTGCAGCAGCGACTGGTTGTTGTCGTCGTCGATTTTCTTGGCTTCGTTCTCCACGCTGATTTTGAAAATCGCCTTGGCCACAATCATCGACAGGATGATGCCCACCACTCCGAGCGGATAGGCAGCGGCATAGCCCATCGACATCGACTCGTTGAGCGCATGTGCCTGCTCGCCTTGCGTTTCGAGCAGCGTCTGCTGCGCGGCGCCCAGTCCGGGAGTGTTGGTCACCGCGCCCGACAGGATGCCCACCAGGTCGGTGATAGGCACATCGCCGGCAGCGTAGTAGATGGCCAGCGCCACCGTGATGTTGAGCGCGATGAGCAGCACGGCCAGGCCGTTGAGCGTCAGGCCTCCTTCCTTGAACGACGAAAAGAACGCCGGCCCCACCTGAAGGCCTATCGAGAAGATGAACAGAATCAGGCCGAACTCCTGCACAAACTTGAGGATGCTGCTGTCCACCCCCAGCCCTAGATGGCCGGCAAGGATGCCCACAAAAAGCACAAACGTGGCCCCGAGCGAGATGCCCCCCAGCTTGGCCTTGCCCAATATCACGCCCAGGGCAATCACCAGCGCATAGATGAATATGGCATGCGCTATGCCATTTCCTGCAAATAGTTCTACAATCCAGCTCATTGTTGCAGCTTGACGAGTGGTTAAGGTTAACTTAATAATTGTGACAGTGACAATGGCTGCAAGCCTTCACCCTGGCCTTGCAATTTGCTGCCGGTCCATCCCGCCACAGCTTATGTCAATCGGTTTTGACGGTGCAAAATTACACAAAAAATCGTGAATCACCTATCAAATCCACGAACAAAAACTTGCATTCTGCCGATTGACCCGAGCACACTGCATGGGCTCAGAACGGATAGCCCACCGAGAAGTGGGACCCGCTGGCGCGCTTGAAGTCGGGATGCACGAGCGGCCACCGCTCCTGCCCGCTGGGGGGGTTGGGCGCCTTCCCGCCCAGTGCGACCCGCCCCACGAAGTAGTTGAAGTCGAGGCGGATGCCCAGCCCGTAGGACGCGGCCAGCTGCTCGTAGAAGCGGTCGAAGCGGAACACTCCGCCTGGCTGGTCCTCGTAGTCGCGGATGGTCCAGATGTTGCCCACGTCGATGAACGCCCCCAGCTCGATGACCCAGAACAGCTTGGCGCGGTATTCCACGCTGGCGTCGAAGCGGATGTCGCCACACTGGTAGATGAAGCGGTTCTGCGATCGCATCGCGTTGTAGCTTCCCGGCCCGAGCGAGCGCACACCCCACCCTCGCACGCCGTTGGCGCCGCCGGCGTAGAACCGCTTCTCGAAGGGCAGCACGGTGCTGTTGCCATAAGGCACGGCAATGCCCGCCCCCACGTGCACGGCAAGCGAGCTGCGGGTGTCGAAGTAGTGCGTGAGCGAGTAGTCGCCCTCGGCTTTCACATATTGCGAGAAGCGGATGCCGAACACCTTGCGGCTGTCGCCGTCCTGGCGCTCCTGGCCGGCGAGCTCGGTGATGGCGTAGAGCAGATTGCCCGCCGTCTCGACCGCCGCGCGCCAGGTGTACACGTTGCGCTGGAACGCCGAGGTGAGCAGTGTGCCCTGGCGCTTGTTGCTGGTGTAGAAGTTGTAGCCCATGCGCATGATGAAGTGGTTCTCGTAGCTGTAGCGCAGCAGCGGGTTGGTGATGCTGTCGAGAAAATTGGCGCGGCTCTTGGGCAGGTACACATAGTTCAAGTCAACCAGGTTGAAGGTGTGGCGCTTCATGCTCTGGCGCTCGCTCCACACGTAGCGCCAGCCCGCTCCAGCGATGATGCGCGTGTACTCGGGGCGCTGCTGGTAGTTGAAGCTGGTGGCCAGCTCGGTGCTCGCCAGTATCTTTTTTTTGAAGTTGGAGGTCAGGAAGGGGAATTTGAACTTTGGATAGGTGATGGCCGCCTCGCCCACATATTCCGAGTAGTTGTTGTTGATCAACCCGTTCAGGTTGCCCGACAGGCTCTCGTAGTTCATCCGGAATTTGGCGTTCAGCAGCTCGGAGCCGTGGAGCAGGTTGCGGTGCTTGTAGTCGAGGCCGATGCCGAACCCCAGGTCGCCCTCGCTGTTGGTGCCCTCGAGCGAGACGCTCACCGACTGCGTGCGGTCGCGCTGCAGGAGCACGTAGGCGTCGAGCCAGATTTTGCCGTCGATCTCGCCCAAGGGGCGGATGTCGACGTTGATGAATTTCACGATGCCCAGCCGGCTCAGGGCGCGGTAGGTGCGGTTCACATCGTCGGCGCGGTACACCTGCCCAGGGGTGATGTAGTTGCACTCATCGAGCACCTTGGCGCGCAGATAGCGGTTGGCAGGGTCGCTGAGCACCACGATGTCGTCGTAGTTCGCCGTGTCGGGGGCGGAATAGGTGTCGCGCATGGTGAGCGGGTCGTAGTTGGTCACATAGGTCACCTGGCGCACGTAGAAGGGGCGGTGGGTGCGGTAGTAGGGCATGCGCTCGTTCTGATAGGGGTCGCGCGCCACCAGTGTCACGTCGACGGCGGTGCTGCCGCGGGCGGTGTCGGCCACAAAGGTGATGTACTCCTTGCCGAAGGCATAGTAGCCGCGGTTGCGCAGGTGGTCGGTGATTGACTGCCGCCAGCTGTCGAGCTTGCCCTGGTCGAGCAGGGCGCCCACCTTGACGGCGAACTCGGCCGAGTCGGCCAGCACGTCG
>CAMVDK010000273.1 GCA_947166165.1 uncultured Porphyromonadaceae bacterium | reverse complement strand
CCGAGGTGGCCACCGAGATGCCGCGTTGCTTCTCGATTTCCATCCAGTCGCTGGTGGCGGTTTTCTTGATTTTGTTGCTTTTCACCGCTCCGGCCACATGGATGGCGCCGCCAAAGAGCAGCAATTTCTCAGTCAAGGTGGTCTTGCCCGCATCGGGGTGCGAGATGATGGCGAAGGTGCGCCGGCGTTCTATTTCGTTGAGGTTGCTCATCTATTATTTATTGTGTCAGTGTGAACTTATCGACCGTTTTGCTCCAGCTGTTTCAGGCATTCGGCCAGACTCCGCTCCCAGTGCGGGATGGTGGTGTGGAAGGTGGTTTTGAACTTGGCCTTGTCGAGCACGCTGTAGTGCGGCCTGGTGGCGCGGGTGGGGAACTCGTCGCTCAGGCAAGGCTCCACGTTGCAGCTGTCGATGCCCGCCAGGCGGTGGATGGCCTTGGTGAAGTCATACCAGCTCACAGCCCCCTCGCCTGCATAATGGTAGACGCCGGGGTGCCACTCGCTGGCGGTGAGCACGGTCACGACGGCACGGGCCAGGTCGGTGGCCGAGGTGGGGTTGCCCACCTGGTCGTACACCACGCGCAGCTGCTGCCGCTCGCGGCCCAGCGCAAGCATGGTTTTGACAAAGTTCTTGCCGTGAGGCGAGTAGAGCCATGCCGTGCGCAGCACCACCGACTGTCCGGGCAGAGAGGTGAGCAGCGCCAGTTCGCCCCCGAGCTTTGTGCGGCCGTAGACCGATGTGGGGTGTGTGGCGTCGTCTTCGCGGTAAGGACGGAAGGCGTGGCCGTCGAACACATAGTCTGTGCTGATGTGCACCATGCGCGCGCCGCATCGCGCGGCGGCCGAGGCCAGGTGGCGCACGGCGTCGGTGTTGAGCCGCGTGGCGGCGGCCTCGTCGTCCTCGGCGCGGTCGACGGCGGTATAGGCGGCGCAGTTCACGATATAGGCCGGCTGCAGGCCGTCGACCAGTGCGTTCACGGCAGCGGCATCGGTGATGTCGAGCTCTGCCACATCGGTGTAGGTGGCATCGAAGCGGTCGTCGCCCTCGAGCAGCTGCCGCAGTTCGCGGCCCAGCTGGCCATTAGCGCCAGTGACAAGAATTTTGATAGACATATCTTGCTGTTATATAGTGGTTTATGTCAACAGCCTGCAGCAAGCAGACCAAAACACACCAAATTAAACGGCAAAATTACTGCAAGTTGAGCGCAATGGCAAGCAAAAACCGAAGTTTTTTGCTTGCCATTGCCGAGACGCCGCGTAATTTCGACCGAAGGTCACCATTACTGCAAGTTGAGCCGGGTGGCAAGCAAAAACCGAAGTTTTTTGCTTGCCATTGCCGAGACGCCGCGTAATTTCGACCGAAGGTCACCATTACTGCAAGTTGAGCCGGGTGGCAAGCAAAAACCGAAGTTTTTTGGGGGCACCAGCAAAACCGCTGGCAGTAGGACCTCGCCTTGGCGTGGCCATAACGTCCGCAAAACCGCCGGCAGTAGGAGGGTATGTCATAAATATGGCATTTCGGAAACAGTGCCGCCTATCGGCGGGAAATCGTTCAAATCTATGTCAAATCTTTCAATATATTTATTAATACTCTTGTTAGATTTGATAAAGAATTGAAAGATTTTGATAATCTGCTCTCGCTCTGCAAACCAAGAACGAGTTCTTGTTTGCTCTCGCTTAATCGCAGATTTCCACGCGAAGCGTGCATACCGTTTTTGACACACCCTCACAACGTCCGCAAAACCGGGAGCAAAACCGGGAGCACTCATAATACCCCGTTTTTTGAAGCCGCTCGCGCTCTTGCTTGCTCCTCAGCGGCGGTGGTGCGTCACTCGTCGAAAAGCGGTTCTTCTTCGTTCTTCTTGTAGTAGGCCGCTAGCAGGCCGATGAAGTGGGAAATCTGCGCCATGGCCACACTGGTGTCTTTGCCGATTTCACGGCCCTGGAGCTTGAGCAGCAGCACGCCGTAGAGGGCGTTGAAGCAGGTTTCGAGTTCACCGGTTTGTTGCTCTTTCGGCATCTTGGCGCGGAGTTCTACAATGTAGGGCAGCGTGCGGTAGAAATCCGCGCCGTATTCAGGATACTTGTCGCTGTGCAGCAACTGCTGGTGGAGGTCGGTGAGGCGGATGAGCACATTCTTGTTGATTTGCAGGTGTCCGTGCTGCTTGAGGCCTTCCGAGCGCATCATCATCACCAGCCCCTCCCACCAGTCGCGCACCTCGGCGCGCTGCTCGTCGGAGAGCTTGTAGCGGTCCACCACGTTGCGGTCGATGGCCTTCATGTCGCATTGGTTGGCGCGGATGATGTCCTCCACCTGCCACATGTAGAGCAGATACTCGGCGATGTTTTCGCGGCGCTTTTGTTGGGCGATGAGCATGGCTGTTATCCGAATTTGCTGATGTTGCGCAACTGCTGTTCGTTGATGATTTTGATTCGCCGTCCGTCCACGGTGATGATCCGCTCCTGGGCGAAAGCCGAGAGCGTGCGTATGGCGTTGCTGGTGGTCATGTTCGACAGGTTGGCCAGGTCTTCGCGGGCGAGGTAGATTTTGAGCGTCTCGCCGTCTTCCTCGTAGCCGTAGTTGTCGAGCAGCGCGATGAGCGACTCGGCGAGGCGGCCGCGGATGTGCTTCTGCGTGAGCGATACGATGCGGCTGTCGCTTCCGCCCAGGTTCTTCGACAGTTCGGTGATGAAGAACCACGCCAGCCGGCGGTTCTGGTCAATGAGCTGCTCGACCAGCCCGAGCGGCAGCGTGCCCAGCGTCGAAGGCTCGAAGGCCGCCGCGCTCGACACGTAGTTCTCCTTGGCGAAGTAGGCCCTGTAGCCGAAATACTGGATGGGCCTGTAGAGCCTCAGGATTTGCGGACGGCCACCGATGCCGTCCTTGAAGAGCTTCACTTTGCCCTTCAGCGTCCACAGGTATTGCGGCTTATCGCCCTCGGCATAGATGATTTGTCCTTTCTTGAAGTTGTGTATCATGAAGTTGTCGGTGATCTGGTGCTTCTCCTCCATGGTGAGAATCGACCAGATGGCCGCCATGTCTTCGCTGATGACCTTTTCAATCGTACTCTTTTTCAGCATGTTGTGTCAGACAAATGTTTTAAACTGCAAAATTACAAAATAATTGATAATCGGAGGCTGCATTGAGGCCGATTTTTTCGGATAATCAAGAAAAAGAGCCGAAAAAGAGCCGCGCCCGGTTGTGGCGCGGCCCTGAATTTCAATGACGTGTGTGCGGCGGAGGGGCTTACCTGACGACGACCTTCTGGCCGTTCACGAGGTAGATGCCCGGCTGCAGACCGTCGACGGTGTTGTCGCCCGGCTGGAGGGCCACATTGGCCACGGCGCGGCCGCTCATGTCGTAGACGGTGATGGCCGTGGCAGCGTTGGTGCTGATGGTGATGGCACCCTCGCCGCCTGTGATCTGGATGCCCTGTGCGGCGTCGAGGTCGTCGACGGCGGTCACAATCTTGCCTTGGGTGAACCAGTTGAGGTAGAAACTGCTCTTGCTGATTCCATTGTCGTACTCATACACTTCGGTACCGCTGCCCATCGAGGGGTCGGTGGAGGTGTTCTCGAGCAGCACGATGGTGCCCATCACCTGGTCGGGGTCGAGGTTGTAGCCGTCGCTGCGGGCCCCGCGCCTTCCAGCGAAGGTCTCGATCCACGTCACCCGGTCGCTGTCGAAGCCGTCTTCCACGAGCGTGCGCGGTTGCAGGGTGGCGGTGTAGCCGCGTCCGTAAG
>CAMVDK010000272.1 GCA_947166165.1 uncultured Porphyromonadaceae bacterium | reverse complement strand
CCATCCAGCCGAAGGCGGCATAGCCCATCGACTCCTGCAGATAGCCGGCAAACATGCCCGGAATCATCATGCTCAACGACATGAAGGCCGTGCAGATGGCGTAGTGCGAGGTCTTGAACTCGCCCTCGCTGAAATACATCATATAGAGCATGTAGGCCGTGAAGCCGAAGCCATAGCCAAACTGCTCCACCACGATGGAGGCACAAATCACGTAGAAGTTTGCCGGCAGCTCAAGCGACAGGTAGACGAACGTCAGGCAGGGCAGCGTCATGCAGGCCGCCATCCACCACAGCGCCTTCTTCAAGCCGACCTTCGACGAGAAAACGCCGCCCAGAATGCCACCGGCCAGCAATGCCGCCACACCGATGGTGCCATAGGCCAGTCCCACTTCTTGCGTGGTCATTCCAAGTCCGCCCTTGTCGATGGGGTCGAGCATGAAGGGCTTGCACATCTTCAGCAGGAATGCCTCGGGCAAGCGATAGAGCAGCATGAAGGCAATGGCCAACCATACGCCAGGCTTGGTGAAATAGGTGGCGATGGTGCGCCCGAACTCTTTGAGAACCATCGAACTGTTCGATTTAAATGAGCCGTCGATCGACGGACGGTCGCTGGCGGGACGAGGAATGACGAAGATGTGATAGAGGTAGAACAGGCACAGGATGGCCGACGCGATGGCCATGGTGATTTTCCATGCCTGGGGAATCGACATCTTGGTCTCGAGATAGCCCGCCATCCACACCAGGACGCCGTTGCCGAAAATGTTGGCAAGGCGGTAGAATGTGGAACGGACACCGACAAAGGCCGACTGGTTTTTCTGCGACAAGGCAAGCATGTAGAAGCCATCGGCGGCAATGTCGTGCGTGGCACTGGCGAAGGCGGTGATGATGAAGAAAATGAGCGTGATGGTGAACAGGCTCATCGGGGTGGCTCCGGCTGTGATCAGGGTTTCGCCCGGCGATGGCAGCGTGATGGTGAGCAGGATGAGCGTCACGGCCATCACCAGTTGCATCATCGTGATCCACCACCGCTTTGTCTTGATGATGTCGACAAACGGACTCCACAATGGCTTGATGACCCAGGGCAGGTAAATCAAACTGGTGAACAGCGCCATCTGCCCGTTGGGCACGCCCATCTTCTTGAACAGAATCACCGAAATCTCGTTGACCAGGAAATAAGGTATGCCCTCGATAAAATACAAGGTCGACACCCAAGCCCAAGGGCTTTTTTTAATTGCTTCTAACGCGCTCATATTCTTATTGTTTTCAAAGTTTTCAATATTCCTTTTCGATGGTTGCTCCTGCAAAGTAGTGGAGCAGAATCTGCTTGTAGTTGTAGCCTTTGGCACCCATGACGGCTGCGCCAATCTGGCAAAGCCCCACCCCATGGCCCCAGCCGGCTCCACGGAGCACAAACTTAGCGGGGTAGCCATCGGCATCGATGTCGTGGTGCTCGACCACAAACGCCGAGCTGTAGAGGGCACTCTCGCTCAGGGCGTAGCGTATGGCCAGTTCCTTGCCGATGACCTTCGACATCTTCTCGCCCACGATTTTCATCTTGTAGAGGCGGCCGCTGGTGCCACGCGCCACGGGCTGCAGGTCGCGGATGCGTCCGTAGTCGTCGCCGGTGCGGCGGTGGATGAGGTCGGCAAGCTGCTCCTGGGTGTACTCCACACGCCAGCGGTAGAAGTCGGCGGTCTCCTGGTCGTAATCGTTGAGCACCTGGCTCAGGATTTCCTTGTCGGCGGTGTTGCAGAAAGCCTTAGGAGCGGTGAGAATCCACTCCTCGGCGGCATCTTCGCGCGTGAGGTCGGGGAAGTTGGCCTCGTCGTCGCCGTCGCGGCGCGCCACGAGATAGGGGTGGCGATGGTCGTCCCAGCAATTCTCATACTGCTCCATCACCCCGCCACACGCCTTGCTGAACCGTGCATCGCAGAGTTCGCCGCCATACATGAGCACCTGGCCCCAGGTGGCCTGAATGGCTTGCTTCACGGCTGGCGTGGTGGCACGCGTGATGCCCTGGTAGCGCTGGCAGTGGTCGTCGGCACAGACGTCGAAGTTCACATGGTCGTCGCGGTCCCACCAGCGGATGAGCTCGTCGGCTCCGCTGTCTTCCGACCTGACCACGGGGGCCGCCTGGCCGAGCACATCGGAGCCTTGCCCGTCGGCCGCGGCTGGCTTGCGCATCTGCGCCAGCAGCCAGCTGCGCGAAATCACGGCATGCGCCTTGAGCAGCTCGAGCGAGGCATTGGCGCTCATCTCGCTTGAGATGACGCTCTCGAGATAGTCCTCCACTCCAATCACATTGATGGCCACTATGCTATCATTCTCGATGATGAGCTTGAGCTTGCCCTTGAAGGTCTGGTCTTCTTTGCGCCGCCAGTGGAAACTCACGCCTATGGTCACATCGTGCAGCACAAACGAGCAATCGTCGCTCAGCGGCTCAAAGTAGAGCGTGTCCCACCAATAGGAACTGAACACATCGGGGTCGAAATGCAATTTGCCATCATAGCCGAGGATGACCATGATTGTTCCATAGGCCTCCCAAATGTTGTTGTGAAACTCCTTGCCGTCGTTGATGCCCCACACGGCAAAGCGGCCATTCAACGTGGCCTGCACGAGGCGGCCTTCACTCATGACACCCACGTGCACTTGTGGCACTTTATTGTCGCTCATATTGTCAATCATTTTTAAGTCAGTTAAAGGAACCCATCTTGGTTTTGAAGTAGTTGTCGATCATTCTCACCGCCATCGCATTGTCGACACACAGCTCGTTGTAGAGCGCCTGCACCCGCTCGGCGGTGAGCGCGTTGTAGTCGTCGGCCTCAGCCACAGCCCAGAGACCTGCCATCTCGGTGCTGGCCGGGCTGAGCAGCCAGCGCCCCGGCCCGGTGCCGTAGTTGGCTGGGCGGTGGCGCTGCCGGGGGAAGACGGCCAAATGGTAGTTGCCGTCGTCGGTCCAGCAGAGCAGGTTCTGCATGGGCTCTTCCATCTTTCCCGATGCAAGCATCATGGCCACCTGCAGGCGCGCGTAGAAGAGCTGCGCCTGCACGGGCTGCACGGTCTTGATCAGGAAGAGGAACCGCCCGAAGCGCGTCGAGAAAGCGATGCCGCCCTCCACATTGCCATCTATCCTGTTTTCTTCGGGCCAGGCCGCGGGGTCGTTCACCTCGGCACACAAGGGCAGCATGGCCTTGTCGCCCGCCTGAAAGTGGAAATGGTCGGGGGCCGACGCGCCACAGCGCGGCCCGTTGTAGAACACGGCATAATCGGGCAGGTCGTGCGCCAGCTGCAGCATATCGGCCACCCGGTGGGGATCGGCCAGGCTCTGCGGCTCATGGGTGAGCGCGGCTATGGTGAGGTGATGCGGGAAGATGGGGTATGGGTTCACCTGAATCTTGTAGCGTCCACCACCCCACTCCACAATGCGCTGCTCGGCGGGCTGATGTTTCCGGCACAGGAAGCATGGCCGCTGCGCCAGCGCCTGGGCATCGACCCGGGCGGCCGCCGAGCCACGCCGCCCGGGGTTGAGCTGGAGTACAACCATGCTGTGGGCCAACGTGAGCTCGCGCAACTCGGCCTGCTCGAGGGCGGCATAATTGTCGCGCACGAGCGGCCAATCGCGCAACTGTTGCTGCTGCAGGGCTTCCACTTGCAGGGCTATGGATAACTGGCACATGGCTTCGGGCTGAATCGACGTTTAGGTGGGTTCTATAAATTGCTTGAGCCGAATTGGGCTTGATTGCTGAGCA
>CAMVDK010000271.1 GCA_947166165.1 uncultured Porphyromonadaceae bacterium | reverse complement strand
CGAGCGTGGTGATGCGCGAGATGTTGGCCGACACGGCAATCTCGTCGTCGGGGATGCGCACGGCGGCCCACACTGCGCCCACCTGCTTGGGTCCGGCGCCCATGATTTCGAATATCCACACCTCGTTCTTGTCGGCAATGGTGAGGCACTCGCCGCTGTCGCCGTAGCCATACTGCTCGGCCAGGCTGCCCATGAGCCGGATGGCCTCACGGGCCGTGGCGCAGCGCTCCAGGGCGATGCGTTGCAGCTCCTCGATGCGGAAGAGGCCCTTGGCGTTCTTGAGCGTGTCGCGGCCGCCGAAGGTGGTCTCGCCCATGGCCAGCTGCTTCTCGTTGAGGCACGGATAGGCCGTGTCGAGGTAGCGCAGCGTGTGGCGCACCTGCGGGATGGTGCCCAGGCGGTAGAGCTTGGTGCTGTCGGTGGCGGCCTGCGTGTGCATACGGCCGTCGTAGATGGCGGTGATGGTGTCGCGCTCATAGTCGCGTGCCGGCACCACCTGCATCCAGGTGCGGTACCACGAGTCGCAGGTGTGCGAGGTCATCACCGAGCCGTCGGTGCTGGCACGGCGGCCCACCATGATGCTTGTGCACGACAGCCGGCTGCGGCCATCGGCGGTCGGCTGCGTTTCATCAATTTGCGCCGCGCAGCAGAGCGGCAGGGCTACCATGATGGCGGCCAGAAGGGTGAACAATGTAGTCTTATTCATTGCAATTTCTCTTTGATAATCCAGTCAAGAAGGCATTGGCAACCCAGCGCGACATCCTGCCAGGTGGTCTCGAAGTCGTCGGTGTACCAGGGGTCGGCCACGGCTCCGGGCCGGGGCGTAAAGTCGAGCAGGCGGTGAATCTTGTGCTGCGAGTCACCACCGGCCAGGCGCGTCATGTTGCGCACGTTGGCGTCGTCCATGCCGATGAGCAGGTCGTGCTCGTCGTAGTCGCGCCAGGTCATCTGCCGTGCGGCGTGGCCATCGCTGGCGATGCCGTGCTCGGCAAGCTTGAGCCGCGCAGGCGGATAGATGGGGTTGCCGATTTCCTCGGTCGACGTCGCCGCCGAGTCTACCACGAAGCATTCCTCCAACCCAGCCTGTGCCACCAGATGGCGCATCACGCGCTCGGCCATCGGGCTGCGGCAGATGTTGCCGTGGCACACAAACAGTATCTTTATGTTCTCGTTGCTATTCATTGCGTTGTCAAGTGTTTAGGTAGTGACCATGCGATGGCGGTTCACGCCGTGTGGGGGCTGATCACCGCATGGATGTTGTCGATGTATCGGGCCAGTGGCTGCATGTAGGGGGCGAACACCGACAGGCGCTCGTCGAAGGGGGCCTCGTTCACCACGATGTCCTTGGTGATGTCGCCGTTCTCGCACACGTAGGCGATGATTGTGTTCAGGAAGTCCTCCTGGTCGGCGTTCAGCGCGTTGCCGGCGATGAACTCCGAGAACCGCCTGACGGCGTTCGGCCGGTCGACGCCCACCAGCGAGCGGATGAAGATGGCCACATTGCTCCCGCACGCCAGCCCCTGCGTGTGCTGGTTGTAGTCGTCGCGGCTGCCGAGTTCCTGCCACAGGATGCGCTCGAGTTCGGCGATGTCGGCCATGGTGAGTTGCTCCATGCCGTAGATTTTCTGGAGCACCGGCAGTTGGCGGTTGCGCGACAGGTAGTCGAGCACGCTCTGCTTGTACGACATGCGGGGCGCGATGCCGGCTATGGTGCCCTCGTCGGTCACGCGATCCTCGATGCTCACCGCAAACCAACGGTCGTCCTGCCCGAGCAGGAACTTGACCAGTTCGCGCAGGTCGCGCCTCACCTTTTCGAGCCACGTCAGCGTGACGTTCTGCCAGGCCACATCGGTGAGCACCTCCTTGATGGTGCCTATCTTGGCCTGCACCTGCGGCAGGGTGGCTTTCTCCTGCAGGCGCTCGGCCACGGTCTGCACAGCGCGCACGGCACGGGTGCAGTTGGTCTCGCCGTCGAGCAGCGACAGTTCGATGGTGAGCGTCAGCACGTCGAATTTCTTCGCCCCCTCGTCGAGGGTGTTTTTGGGCAGCAGCGGGGCTATCTCGCCGCCGAGCGTGTTCACGTCCACCTCCGAGATGTAGACCCACGCCTGCGCCTGCTTGAAGTGGCTCACGGCGGCCCAGCGCTCGCGCACCGTGATGTGGCTGTCGCTCAATTGCGACACCTGCCCGTGCAGCAGCGCCTTGATGTCGTCGTGCAGGGCCTTGGCATAGGCGTCGGACTGATGCTTCGACCGCTGCAAATGGAAGGCGATCTTGCTCCTGAGCACGAATATCCTTTCGGTGAGCGACGGCACCGGCCGCGCCGCCTGGCCGTCGGGGTTCTTGTCGAAGTACTCAAAGTTGCGGCACCAGTCGAAGATGTAGAAGAACTCCTTGTCGCGCCCTGGCCCGAAGATGTCCGCCGACAGGCGCGTGCCGCGACCAATCATCTGCATGAACTTGATGCGGCTCTTCACCGTCTTGAAGAACACCAGGTTGAGCACGTCGGGCACGTCGATGCCCGTGTCGAGCATGTCTACGCTCACGGCGATCTGCGGATTGCCGTCTCTGACCTCGAATTTGTCGATGAGGTCTTTCGCGTAGGTCACATAGTTGTCGATGAGCGCGCAGAAGCCGCTCTTGCCGTCGTACTCGGGATAGAGCGCGTAGAACCGCTCCACGATGAGCAGCGCATGGCGGTGGTTGTAGGCAAAGATGATGGTCTTGCCGATGCGCTCGCCGCTCTGCACCTTCAGCCCGTGGTCCATCAGGTCTTGCAGCACGAGGTCGATGGTGTCGGTGTTGAAGATGTAACTGAACATCTCGTTGCTCGCGATGTCGCGGTGGTAGTCGTCCACGTCGATGGCCTGCTTGGCCTGCTCGTAGGCCCACACCTGTTCGAGTTGCTGCTGCTCCTCCTGGCTCAGGTCGGCATACTTGATGCCGTCGGTCAGGATGAGCGACCCGCGCTTGAAGCCCCGGTAGTTGACCAGGTAGCCCTCGGCAACGGCGTCCTCGAGTTCGTAGGCATAGTTAGGCACGCCCTGCTCCATCTCGAAGGTCTCATAGGTGCTGCGGTCCACCTCGTCGCGAGGCGTGGCCGTCAGGCCCACCAGCAGGCTGTCGAAGTAGTTGAAGATGGCCGTGTACTTGCCGAATATCGAGCGGTGGGCCTCGTCGATGACGATCAGGTCGAACCGCCCCACGGTGAACTGCTTCTCGTCGGTGTCGATGTAGTGGATCATGGTCTGGTAGGTGGAGAAGGTGATGCGCGCCGTGGTGTCGGGGTCGCGCTCCTCGCTCAGCACCGACGTAGTCATGTGCGGCAGCAGTTTCACGAAGTTCTTGTGCGCCTGGCTCACCAGCGGCACGCGGTCGGCGAGGAAGAGCACGTTCTTCACCCATCCGTTGCGCGCCAGCACGTCGACCAGCGAGATGGCCACACGCGTCTTGCCCGTGCCGGTGGCCATCACCAGCAGCGCACGGCGGTGCTTGCCGTTCAGGTGCTCGCACACGCTCTTGATGGCCATCTTCTGGTAGTGACGGTCGGTGATGGCGTCGTTCACGCTGAAGTCGGCTATGTCGTGCCGGCGGCGCTTGAGCACGAGCAGTTCGAGGTCGGCCTCGCTGTGGAAGGCATACAACCGGCGGGGCGGATAGCCCAGGCCGTCGACCACGTAGGTCTCAAACCCATTGGTGTAGTACACCACCGGCCGGCGGCCGTAGCGCCGCTCGAGGCACGTGGCATAGAGGTCGGCCTGGTGCTTGCCGCTGGCGGGCGACACGCTCGCGCGCTTGTCCT
>CAMVDK010000270.1 GCA_947166165.1 uncultured Porphyromonadaceae bacterium | reverse complement strand
GTTTTTATAGTTTCGTGCCTCATTTTTTTGTTTTTTGCTCGGATTGGCGTAACTTTGCAGTCGGAAAGTGTGTGTGATGCATCGCGAAAGGCAGGATGCTATGTGCCGCCCCAAGGCGGCTCGCGGCTTGCATCTTGAATCTTAAAAAATCAACATGACGATGAAAAAGCGATTGACTATACTGCTTGGCGCGCTGCTGTGGGCGAGCGCCTGGCTGATGCACGCGCAGTTCACGGTGAACGGGCTGCCGGTGGTGTTCGACCCGCGCACGGGTGTGTTTCTGTGCTCGATTGAGCGTGAGCATTTCTTTGGCCCGTATGAGGCGCAGGTGACGCTCGACGGCGACCAGTGGCAGTGGATGCAAGTGGACACGGTGGCAGTGGACGGCACCGCCCGCTGCACCATTGCGCGCGTCGACAGCGCGCGGGTGACCCCCATCACCGCCGTTGCCGGCACCGACACGCTGCACTATGGCCTGGCCTTCACCTGGCACCCGATTGTGCTGCTCAACAGCGTGGACGGCGAGTTTGGCGTCGACTACATGCCGAGCGTGGTTACCTTTATCGCCCCTGGCCAGGCGGCCTCGCTGCCGCTGACCTCGGTCACCCGCTGGCGCGGCAACACCACCGTGCGCTACGAGCGCGAAAAGCGCAACTACCGCATCAAGTTTGTCGACGAAGAGGGCAACAAAGTGGACGTGAAATTCTTTCCCGACCTGCGCAGCGACAACAACTGGCTGCTCGATGCCGGACAGGTCGACAATGCACGCATCCGCAACAAGGCCGGCATGGATTTGTGGATGGACCTGGTGGAACCTATGTGGTATGCCGACCGCGAGCCCAAAGCCATCAACGGCGCACGGAGCCACATCGTGGAGGTGTTTCTCGACGGCAACTACCACGGCTTCTACTCGATGGGCGAGGCCATCGACCGCAAGCAGCTCAAGCTGAAGAAGTACGACGAAGACACGCAGACCTTCCACGGCCAGCTGTGGAAGACCACCGCGTGGAACGACTACACGCTCATGGCCAAGGAGGTGCCCGACAAGAAGCGTACCAGTCTCGAGTATGCCTATGGCTACGAGGTGAAGTATCCCGACATCGAAGACGTGAGCCCCACCGACGTGGAGGTGCTCTACAGCGCGGTGAACTTTGTGGTGCGCAGCAGCGACGAGGAGTTCCGCGAGCACGTGGCGGAATACTTCGACGTCCCCATCCTGAAGTGCTACGAAATCCTCTACCAACTGCTGCTGGCGTGGGACAACGGCGGCAAGAACCTCTATTGGGCGGTCTACGACAAGGCTCTGGACCGGCGCATCGACCTGGTGGCGTGGGACTTCGACGCCACCGTAGGCCAGGACTACATCAACCGCAAAACCATCGACTGGGACAAAATCAGCCCCGAACGCAACCTGACGCTGAGCCACCGGCTATTTGCGCGCCTGCGGGCCCTCAACGTAGACGGCTATGCCGACGATGTGGCGCGCACCTACTACCGGCTGCGCAAAACGCTCCTGAGCGACGACAGCCTGATTGCCCGCTACAACAGCCTCATCGAGCAGGTGCAGCTCTCCGGCGCCGCCCAGCGCGAAACCGTGCGCTGGCACAACGTGGTCGACCTCTGGTACCGCGACCTCGACTTCGACTATCAGAAGGAGTATATTGCCGACTGGTGGCACCGCCGGCTGGCGTTCCTCGACAAGAATGTGTTCAAGGTGACCCCCTTGCGCGGCGACGTGAACCGCGACTTTGTGGTCGACATCGACGATGTGAACGCCGTGCTCAACGTGATGGTGCGCAAGACCGCCTACGACGCCGACGCCGACTTCAACGGCAGCGGCGAGGTGGACATCGACGACCTGAACACGCTCATCAACATCATGGTGCGGAAAGAGTGAAATTGGCGGTGATGCACGGCGCGGCACGCCGCCCTATGCCACAGCCATCACGCGCCCGGCTTCATGAATAGAGTATGAATCGCGAGATACTGCGCATTGCGGTGCCGGCCATCGTGGCCGGCATCACCATCCCCCTGCTGGGACTCATCGACACGGCTATCGCCGGCCACCTGGGCTCGGCCACCTACATCGGAGCCATAGCCGTGGCAACGATGATATTCAACCTGCTGTACTGGAACTTCGGCTTCCTGCGCATGAGCACGTCGGGGCTGACGGCACAGAGCTATGGCCGCGGCGACCACCGTGGCTGCGTGGCGGTGCTGCGCCAGGCGAGCCTGATGGCTGTGGCCGTGGCGCTGGGCATCATCGCGCTGCAAGGGCCGCTGCTGCGGCTGGCCTTGTGGGTGATTGGCCCGTCGGAGCAGGTGCGCTCGCTGGCGGCGCACTACTACCGCATATGCGTGTGGGGCGCTCCGCCGGTGTTGCTGATGATGGCCGCCAAGGGGTGGCTGCTGGGCATGCAGGACTCGCGCGGCGCCATGCTGGTGAGCATTGTGGCCAGCATGCTCAACATCGTGGCGAGCCTGGTGGCCGTCTACGTGTTCCGGCAGGGATTCACCGGCATAGCCACGGGCACGCTGGTGGCCGAATGGCTGGCTCTGGCCTACACGGCCTGGCTGGTGTGGCGCAAGGTGGGCAGCAGCGCGGCCGAGCTGGACGCGACCGGCACGGCTGCCGCGGCGGGCGACGTGAGCTTCGCCCGGTTCTTCAGCGTGAGCGGCGACATCTTCGTGCGCAGTTTCCTGCTCATGCTCGTCAACCTGGCGGTGACGGCCATCGGTGCGCGCAGCGGCGACCTGGTGCTGGCTGCCAATTCGCTCATCCAGCAGCTGAACACGCTCTTCGCCTACTTTCTCGACGGCATCGCTTTTGCCGGCGAGGCCCTGGTGGGCAAATACCACGGTGCCGGCAACAGCCCCCGGCTGCGGCTGTGCGTGCGCCGGCTGTTTGCCTGGGCGGCAGCGCTCACGGCGGCCTTCACGGTGCTGTATGCCTTTCCGCAGGTCATCTTCGGACTGCTCACCGACGAGCCCCGCGTGCTGGCCACCGCAATGGACTACCGCCTGTGGTGCGCCCTGCTGCCGGTGGCGGGAATGGCGGCCTTTGTGTGGGACGGTGTGTTCATCGGCCTGACGCGCACGCGGGGCATGCTCCTCGCCGTGGCGGTGGCCAGCGCCGTGTTTGCCGCCCTCTACGCCCTGCTGCCTTCCACCATGGGCAATCACCGGCTGTGGCTCGCCTTCGTGCTCTACCTAGCCGCGCGCGGCGCGGTGCAGACCGCCATCTACGCCACCCACCGCCCATAAGCCGCCGTTCTTTGACTATAAGAACATGAGTTTGACGCGTATTTTTTAAAGACTATAAGAACATGATTTTGACGCGAGTTTTTATCAATACTTAGTTAATAATTAATTTAAATATCTGAAAATCAATGAATTGTTTTAACATAATATACCTGATAAAATTTGGTCAAGTGCCTAATATTCAGTAACTTAGCGGTCGCCAAACACTGCTAAGATATGAGATATATTTCAGAGGCACTCGACCAATATACGGGCATCTGCAAGGAGGCCTTGCACAATTGCGCGTCAAAGTTAAGCAAAAGTTTTGAGTCAGTCATCATCGAGGTACTACTTTTATACATGGTCATACCAGGCAAGATAAACTTCACCCAGATGGGCCGCTACGGCAGGCACTGCGAACAGTGCTACCGCCAGAACTTCGGGCGGCTGCGCTCGAAGAGCCTGAACTGGCTCCGCTTCAACGCCGCCCTTGCCCTGCGCTACTTCGGCGCCGGGGGGCGCAAGGCCATCGCCATCGACCCCAGCTACATCAGCAAGGCGGGCA
>CAMVDK010000269.1 GCA_947166165.1 uncultured Porphyromonadaceae bacterium | reverse complement strand
ACCTGCTCAGCAATCAAGCCCAATTCGGCGCAAGCAATTTATAGAACCCACCTTGTTTTATTTGTTTAGACGGCAAAATCAGACGATGAAGGACAACTAACAACAATCAAAGACAATGATTATCAAGCAAATGGACTCAACATTAAGATCAATTTGCCGCTAATTGTCCTTGATTGTCTGAACACTGTGTGGCAGAAGAGCGATAATTGATAGAGTCTACTTGAAAAAGTTGAATATAGGGTGCCACAACGCGGGTGTAGTTCCATTTCGGCCCATTGATGGGCGAGGGAACGAAATCAGATTATTGCCCCTTGGTGTCGTCGGAGTCGGCATCGGCAGTTTTGTCGGCGTCGGCGTAGGTGGTGTATTGCTCTTCGTCCCACTGGCGGCGCAGGCGGTCGCGGCGGCGCAGCACGAGGTAGAGAAGCCCGATGATGACGAGCGAGCCGCCTATCACGCCGAAGTAGTAGAGGTAGTCGCCGCTGTAGAGCCGGCCGCGGGCCATCCAGGCCAGCACGGCAAGATACACCAGCAGTGCCAGCGGCAGCAGGGTGGTGCGGGTGAAGTTAGAGCGTCGCATGGTTGTCGTCGTGTCGGTATGGCGACTGCTCGGGGTGGAACGAGCCGTCGGTGAGCCGGTGGTAAATGTTGATGCACGCCCAGGCGTCGGTGGCGGCATAGCGCATCTGCCCCTCGGTGAGCGTGTCTGACTCCCAGTTGGTGAGCCGCTGGCTTTTGCTGATTTTCTGCCCGAACAGGATGGCATACAGCTTCTGCAGGCTCAGGTCGGTGATGTGGAATTGCGGCACCATCTCCTGCAACTCGGCAAATCCGGCGGGCTTGGCCTTGTACTGGCGGTGGAGCACGCTCCAGTCGTCGTGCAGCGACAGACCCACCTTCTGGCAGCTGTCGTCTTCGATGTACTGCCGCAGATGGTCGGGGAAGCCGATTTTGTTCATCCTGAACAGGAAGCAGATGTCGGGGGCCGAGATTTGCATGAGCGCCATGTGGTGCATCACGCCGCGCTTGAATGCCGGCCGCGTCTCGGTGTCGAAGCCCACCAGCGGGTAGGTGCGAAGTGCATCGATGGCCCGGCGCACCTGCGACACGGCGTCGACCAGCACAATCCGGCCTTCGAAGCTCACAACGGGCATCTGGTTGATCTGTTCCTTGTCGATCGAAATGCTATACATCGTTTGTCGCGTGATTTGAGCATGCAAATTTACAAATAATTTGCCACACGAGCGTCATCGAAGGCCGATAATCTGATTTTGGGGCAGAAAGAAGCAACAAAAAAGCGGAGCCGCGGTGGTGCTGCGGCTCCGCGAAGTGGGTGCGGGTGGTGGATGATGGCTCACTCGCCCTTGATGGCGGCCACGCCGGGGAGCGTCTTGCCTTCGATGGCCTCGAGCATGGCTCCGCCGCCGGTGCTCACGTAGCTCACCTGGTCGGCGAGTCCGAACTTGCCCACTGCGGCCACCGAGTCGCCTCCGCCCACGAGCGAGTAGGCGCCGTGCTTGGTGGCTTCGGCCACATACTTGGCGATTTCGCCGGTGCCGTGGGCAAAGTTCTCGAACTCAAACACGCCCACCGGGCCGTTCCAAAGGATGGTTTTCGACTCGAGGATGATTTTCTTCCAGTTCTTGAGCGACTCCTCGCCGGCGTCCATGCCTTCCCAGCCGTCGGGAATGTGGTAGATGTCCACCGCCTGCCGCTCGGCGTCGTTGCTGAACTCTTGGGCGCACACCGTCTGCACCGACAGGCTGAGGTTCACGCCTTTCTCCTTGGCGGCGGCAAGCACGTTGAGCGCCTCGGGCATGAGCTCGTCCTCGTGCAGCGAGTTGCCGATGCTTCCTCCCTGGGCCTTGATGAAAGTGAAGCCCATGCCACCGCCAATGATCAGGTTGTCGACCTTGTCGAGCAGGTTCTTGATCACCGCCAGCTTCGACGACACCTTGCTGCCGCCTATGATGGCCGTGAACGGGTGCTGTGCGTTGCGCATCACATTGTCGATGGCGGCCACTTCCTTCTCCATGAGCATGCCGAGCATCTTGTGGTCGGCGTCGAAGTAGTCGGCCACGACGGCCGTCGACGCGTGGCGGCGGTGGGCGGTGCCGAAGGCGTCGTTCACATACACGTCGGCGTAGCTGGCCAGCGTCTTGGCAAAGTCTTCCTGGCGGCGCTTCATCTCCTTCTTGGCCTCGCCATAGGCGGGGTCGTCCTTCTCGATGCCCACGGGCTTGCCTTCCTCTTCGGGATAGAAGCGCAGGTTCTCGAGCAGGAGCACCTGTCCGGGCTGCAGCTTCGCGGCGGCCTCGCCGGCCTGGGCGCAGTCGGGGGCGAACTCCACCGGGCAGCCCAGTGCGGCGGCCACGGCGTCGGTGATCTGGCCCAGCGACAGTTTGGCGTTCACTTTGCCCTTGGGCTTGCCCATGTGCGACATGAGGATGAGGCTGCCGCCATCGGCAAGAATCTTCTTCAGCGTGGGCACCGCGCCGCGGATGCGCGTGTCGTCGGTGATCTGGCCGTTTTCATTCAGGGGCACGTTGAAGTCAACGCGCACCAGGGCCTTCAGCCCTGCGAAATTGAAATCATTGATGTTTACCATTGGAGCTGTTTTGTTATAGAGTCATAAATTTCCGTTTCTTCACTCTGGGAATGCAAAGGTAGCAATAATCGCTCGTCTGTCAGGCTAAAATTATCCTAAAATTCCATAATCGGCCAGCAATTTTGCCATCTGCTGCTGAATGGCGCTGGCTTTTTGCGCGGCCACCTGGGCAAAGTCGTCGCCACTGGAGGCGTGGATGATGCCGCGCGACGAGTTGACGATGAGTCCGCACTGGCGGTTCATGCCGTGGCGAGCCACCTCGTCGAGGCTGCCGCCTTGGGCCCCCACGCCGGGCACGAGCAGGAAGTGGTCGGGCACCAGCTCGCGCACGCGGGTGAGCATCTCGGCCTTGGTGGCACCCACCACATACATCATCTGCTCGTCGGTGGCCCACCGCTGCGACTGTGTGAGCACATGCTCGTAGAGCGGCGTGCCTTGGCCGTCGGTGAGCATCTGGAAGTCGCTCGAACCGGCGTTCGACGTGAGGGCGAGCAGAATCACCCACTTGCCGTCGTGCCCCACAAAAGGGCTCACGCTGTCGCTGCCCATGTAGGGCGCCACGGTGATGGCGTCGGCCCCCAGCGTGTCGAACACGCCGCTGGCATACATGCGGCTCGTGTTGCCAATGTCGCCTCGCTTGGCGTCGGCGATGATGAACATGTCGGGGTAGTGCTCGCGGATGTAGGCCACCGTCTGCTCGAAAGCGGCGTAGCCTCGCGCACCCTGCACCTCGTAGAAGGCCAGGTTGGGCTTGAAGGCGATGGCGTAAGGGGCCGTGGCGTCGACAATGGCACGGTTGAAGGCCAGCAGGTCGCCACCCAGCGAGGCTGGCATCTTGGCCACATCAGGGTCGAGGCCCACGCACAGGAAACTCTGTTTGCGCTTGATGTTGTCGAAAAGTTCTTGCTTGGTCATAGTTCCTTTATTTTAATGCACAATTCACAATGCACAATTCACAATTCACAATGAGATGGTTTTTTAAGACATAAGAACAAAAGGCTTTTCATTCGAGTAGGCATAAGAACAAAAGATTGAAAATTTATTCACTCGAAAACGCGGTAGAGGCTCGTTTGTCCTTTTTAAAAACCTTTTGTTCTTTTGTCTTGAACACACTTTTCACAGTTCCGCCTCTTTGAGTTTCTCGGCATTTTCGGCCACAATCAGGTGGTCGATGCAGTCCTGTATGTCGCCGTCCATGAAG
>CAMVDK010000268.1 GCA_947166165.1 uncultured Porphyromonadaceae bacterium | reverse complement strand
AGGTGAGTTCGCGCGGGATGATTTCGCGGTAGATGGCATTGGCGATGCGCCGCGGTTTGCCCACCTCGCGCTTGACGAGCCCCAAGTCGACCACATACTGGATGTCGTCGCTGGGAATCAGGCTTTCGTCGGCCTCGTCGGTGCCCGAGAGCATCGGCTCAATGACGCGGCGCACGCGCTCCTCTTTCAGTTTGTCGATGAGGATGTCGATGTGTGTGTCGCGGCGGTAGATGATGCGCTCCTGGGCGCGGTACATCATCTCGGGGGTGATGACCACGCTGCGGTCGCGATTCTCCCGCATCTCGTTGGTCACCTCGTTGCCCAGGGCATTCACGAGCCAGGGCTGGCCCTCGGTGGCCTGCCAGACGAAGGGGAAGCAGCCCTCGTCGAAGCGTTGCCCCGTCTCGGCGGTGTGCTGGCCGTAGAGCGCGCGGATTTCATCGAGCGAGAAGTCGCCCAGCCGCAGCGACTTGGCTTTGATGTTGAACGCCGAACCTCCGGTGATGATTTCGCCCGACGTGGTGTGGATGCGGTAGTCGCGCACGTCGCGCACGCCGCACAGCACGATGCTCAGCGGGAAGTGCGCCGGGCGGTTGGCATAGCCGGCCCGCAGCTGCCGTAGCACACTCACCAGTGAGTCGCCCACCAGTGAGTCAATCTCGTCGATGAACAAAACCAGTGGTTTGGGCAGTGCTTCAGATAGATAGGTGAGAAAAGACGACAGCATCGCATCCACCTCAACGTTTTGCACGCTTGCCGCCACGTTGTGTGGAAGGTCGCTTTTCATGATGATGCGAAGTTCGCGTGCAATGACCTCGATTGTCGATCTCACCACTCGGCCCACATCGTTGCGCGCGGCCTGGCCGCCCTCCACGTTGGCATAGACGGCAACGTAGTCATCTCGCTCGTTCAGGTAATCGCGCAGGGCGAGCAGGCACGAGGTCTTGCCTGTCTGGCGCGGCGCGTGAAGCACGAAGTAGCGCTTTTGGCGGATAAGCGTCAGTATCTCGTCAAGATCGAAGCGGCTCAAGGGGTCGAGTGTATAATTGTCCTCGGCGATATTGGGTCCGGCGGTGTTGAAGAAGCGTTCCATGTTGCAGGTTGTTGATTATTGCGTTGCAAATTTACAAATTATTTTCCATACGGCCAACCGATTTGAGGGCCCGGAATGGGCTCACGCACGTTGCTCGGCGTGTGGTGTTCTTGTGGCTCGAGGCTAAAATCTTGTCTACTTGTCGGCTTGCAACACGAGCAGGCAGGCTCCGTCGTGGTAGCTGACGGTGAGCACGCCCATGTCGTGCAGGTTGACGGCCATGCGCTCGGCTGCTGCGCGCGAGCAGTGCACCAGCCGGGTGAGCCCCGTCAGGGTGATGCCGCCGTGATGGCTCAGATAGTCGAGCAGCAGTTGCTCGCGCTCGGTGAAGCTGATCAGGGCGGGATGGTCGTCGGCGCTGTCGTTGTTGAGCATTTTCACGTGGACCGCGCTGGCGAGGATGTTCTCATCCTTCACACGGTAGTAGGCTTTCCACTGGCCGTGTTCGTCGGGGGCTTTGACGGGTTTGACGGTGGCTTCGGCGATGTCGGCCTTGAGCACCGCCTTGCCCTCCACGTGGTAGAGCGTGAATTGCACCGGCTGCTCGGGTTGGCAATACATTTGTGCCGCTTGCTCAATCATGTAGATTTCCTCGTCGCTGCTCACGCCGGCTATTGCGCCGTTGTCCTTGACGCCGACCAGGAGCCGGCCTCCGCTGTGGTTGGCGAAGGCCGAGATGCTGCGGGCTATCTTGCGGGCATCGGTGATCTGGTATTTGAAGTCCTGATGCTCATGCTCGCCCTCGGCGATGAGCGACAGAATGTAGTCTTTTGATTTCATATTGTCTGTAAGCTGCAAGTGGCGCAATGTGTGGCATAGCTGTGCGCCAGCCTACTTTGACTATTTTTGTGCGTCTTGTGTGCCTGGAGCAGCGGGAACCGGGGGAGGAGTTGCCTGGACGTCGGCGTTCGACGAGGCCCCAGCGTCGCCGTCACCTGTGGCATTATTCACATTGTTGGCCTTCTCCCTTTCCTTTTCGGCAGCAGAAAGGGCTAATTGAGTCTCGTAGGTGTCGACGGGGCCGGCAATGTTGCCTTCGAGTATGTTGCGCAGATATGGCTCCAGTTTCTTGGCGTAGAAATAGAACCCGATGTCGGTCAGGTGGATGCCGTCGACGGTGCCCTCGTTGTCGGGACCCCACAGGCCGTTGCTTCCCACATAATAGAGATTGTTGGGGTTTTCGGCGATAAGTCGCTCAAAGTTTTTGTGGTATTGCTCGTTTTTCTGCGGCAGGTATTCGCCGTAGAACGAGTTGTACTTGGCATAGCTGTACATCGGGCCTTCCACCATGATGATGGGCACATCGGGCCGGAGCGTGCGCAGCGTGTTCACAAAGCCGTAGGTGAGCGAGTCGCACATGTTCTTGGTGCAGTTGGGCACCGGGTCGAGCACATAGGCCGCCACATCGGGGATAGCGGCCATGGCGCGTGCCACGCACGAGTCCATCTTCCCTTCGCCGCTGAAGCCCAGGTTGATGCACTCCACGTCGAGGCTGCGCTGCAAGATGCTTGTGGCCACCATGCCGGGACGGCAGGCGCAGCCGCCCTGCAGGATGCTCGTGCCGTAGAACACGATGCGCTTGTCGCGGCGCGGGCTCTCCACGGCCGGGGGAATGATGGTGGCCGCGCTGTCCACGCCGATTTCCAGCCAGCGTACGCCGTCGTAGAGCGGCAGGTAGAGCATATACTCGTGCATGCGGCCGTCGAGGCGGTCGACGTACACCTTGCGCTGTATCGAGTCCTCGCGCGGACGCACGTCGCTGTCGATGCGCACCGGGCGGTTGCAATTCACGAACTGCCACGTGCCGTTGTCGTCGAGGATGTAAAGGTCGGTGCCCTTGATGCCCGTGTCGGCCATGTGCATCATGTGCATGTTGGTGAGCAGGTTGTAGCGCACGGCCACGGCGCGCGAGTCGGTGGCGAAGCGGAAGGCCACGCCGCTGGTGCACTGTGCGCGTTCCCACAGCGTGGGCCGCACGCTGTCTTTCAGCACTAGTGGCAGGCGCGTCTCCAGCGTCGGCTCGAAGGCCTTGTTGATCATCCTGAACTGCAGCGCGTCCACATAGCGCAGTGAGTCGGCATTGGTGAAATCCTGCCCGCAGGCCGCACCCGCGCTCAAAGCGCAGAGCACGAACAGCAGCAGGCGGCTAAAGGAAGAGCGAATCGGATTCATGGAGCTGTTTATTTTGATGTTTTAAGTTTGAGGCTGGAGCCCCCCGGGGCAGTTCAGCTACCCATTGTGCAAAATTACTGCAAATATCCGACTCCGACAAGTTTTCGGTTTTCAAAAGCGGAATTCCACCGATAGCCGGGTCCGGGGATAGTGGTGAATACTGCAGGCCTTACTGGAGGTCGAAAGAGCAGTCCGCCCAGTCATTGCAGCCACGCCAAGGCACGGCTCTGTTGTCATTTGGATAGTTGTTTCGGAATAATGTTTGGTTCATGTCGTTTTTTTCCCTAATTTTGCAGCAGATATAGCATGCTACGAATATTATTAATTGCTACAACAAATATGATTATGAAAATGAAGAAAACTTTTTTGACTCTCTTGGCCATTGTTGCCTGTGGGGTCGTGTGGGTGAGCGGCGTGTCGATGACGGCCCCGCACCGGGTGTCGACCGATGTACGCGGCGACGTGACCGGCGACGGCGTGGTCGACATCGACGACCTGAACGCCGTGATTAACGTGATGGTTCACAAAAACGCCGACGCCGGCATCGAGGCGCGCGCCGACATCG
>CAMVDK010000267.1 GCA_947166165.1 uncultured Porphyromonadaceae bacterium | reverse complement strand
TTGGTCGTCGATAGCCATTGGCTTGACCTACGTGTTTCTGCGCATGGGCATGGGCACCACCGCGCCGGCGTTGGCCATCCTGATTTCATATATTGTGCATCTGGTGGTGCAGTACCTGTATCTGCGCGTCGCCTTCAGTCAAACAGCACAAGAAACCAACCAATAGAGCGAGATGATACCAAAGGTGATACATTATTGCTGGTTTGGCGGCAAGCCGTTGTCTCGATTAAACGAGCGATGCCTTGCCTCGTGGAAGCAGTTCATGCCCGACTATGAGATCAAACTCTGGGACGAGAGCAACTTCGATGTGAACTGCATCCCCTATGTCGCCGAGGCGTACAAAGCCGGAAAGTATGCGTTTGTGAGCGATTATGCCCGCACCTGGATCATCTACAACTATGGCGGCATCTACCTCGACACCGATGTGGAGGTGATCAAGCCGTTCGACGACATAGTGGATGCCGGTCCCTTCATGGCCTGCGAAAACAGGCCCCAACCCAACCGTCCGCTGTATGTGGCGCTGGGGCTGGGATTCGGTTGCGAACCGCATCACCCTTTCCTCAAGGAGTTTATGGAGTCCTACAGGCATAAGCACTTCGTGAATGCCGATGGAAGCTACAACATGGTGACGGTGGTTGAGCGTTTCACCGAATTGCTCGAGCGTCATGGCCTTCAGCGGGTTGACGGCATCCAGGAAATAGGTGGTGTGCGCATCTATCCCAAGGACTATTTCTGCCCGATCGACACCCACGGCCAGGCGCTCACCATCACCGAGCGCACCCGCACCATCCATCACTACGCCGGCTCCTGGAGCACGCCCTGGCGCCGGTTCAAGAAGCGGATGGCCCACCGGCTCGGGCCCTCGTTCTCCTTGACTGTAATCAATCTGAAGGCCAAATTGCTCAAGCCTTTTCGCAAAACAACGAAGCGATGATATTCAATAGCTCCACATGGCTGAAACGCTCGTTCTTCGGCCGAATGTCGATATACTACTTTGTTGCTGTATTCTTTTTCGGAATCATGCAGCAGCACAAGATCCCGTCCATGCCGCTGTTCTTCATGCAGATCAGCGCCATTTTCGTGGTGATCATGTTCTCGTATATCTACTCGAAGAAGTCGATAGGCGTGACTTGCACGGCGGTGTTCGTCTTCCAGCTCTTCACTGTTGTGGCACTGCGCATGTTCAACTACGACTACTTCCACAACCCCTTGGGATTCAACCCGATGGATGCGGAGTGGTATGACTGGATGGCCACGCAGTTTGTGCATCGCTCATTGCGGGAGTTCAACATGTTTCTCGACAGTGTGGACATTCTGCTCGACGACCGCGGGTTCAACTACATTGTGCTGCTGACCTATAAACTGGCCGGCTCGCCGGCGCGAGGCGTGAATTTGCTGCTTTTCTTCAATGTGATTGCAGTCACAGTGTCGTCGTACTTTATGTATAGACTCGCGCGCGAGTTTGTCGACGAGAAGAACGCCAACTTTGCGTGCTTTGTGTGGGGCACGCAGCTCTACTCGGTATATACGGCCGCGGTGGGCTTGAAGGAGAACTTCATGGTCTGCTTTGTTGTGATCGCTTTGTACTTCATCACCAAGCTATGGCGGGAGTACTCGCTTCGCAACGTGATTTTGGCCTTGCTTTTTGCCTCCACGGCTCTGCTGTTCCGCACGGCGCTGTTCTACATCCTGATAATGGGCTTCCTCACGGTGACGGCGGTCAAGTTCCCGTTCATCCGCCGCTACATCATCTTCTTCATGGTGCTGGGATTGGTGTTCACGTTGTACTACTTGCGGCAGGCGGCGCAGGAGGTGTCGGAGATCCGCGGCCATGCCATCGACCAGGAGACCTATGAAACGCTGGTGGCCGGAAAGATGGAGCGAAGCGGCTCGTTCTCGGCGATGGTGAACTACATCTCGGCCTTGATTGGCCCGTTCCCCAACATCGTTGCCGCCGGCGATAAAGCCAACTACATCACGCTGTTCAGCTTCTCGTCGTTCTGCAAGACGTTCTATGCCTTCTTTTTCGTCTATTCGCTTTATCTTGTGATTAAAAACAAGGTGGTCAAGTTCGTGCCGCTCATGGTGTTCTGGGGGCTCGACATCTTGATGCTGATTCTCACCTTCTACACGCTCCACGACCGTTATCACTGGCCCCACGTGCCCATTGTGGTGCTCATGTCGGTGTGGGGAGGTGAGCAATGGATGACGAAGAAGCCCAAGAACGCGAAGTTGGTCTACAACGCGTATATGGTGGCATTGTTTTTGATATTGGTCATGTTTAATTATCGTTGACGATGATAGACAAAGAACTTACCGACCACATCGTGCTTGTGGGTCCGCAGTACGAGCCACCGCGAGGCGGGATTGCCCAGGTGGTGAACCTCTACGACGAATTGCTGTTCGCCGACATGCACTATGTGACCAACTCGTCGAAGGGAAAGCTGCGCAATGCCTTCATCTGCGTCGGAGCAATCATGAAGCTGGCCTGGATGCTGTGCACATCGCGCCGGCTCAAGGTGGTGCACATCCACACGGCATCCAAAATCAGCTTCAAGCGCTCGGTCATCTTTATCCGTATCGCCCAGTGGCTGGGACGCAAAGTGATTGTTCACATCCATGGGGGCAACTTCAAGGTCTACTACGATGAGTCGGCCAAGCGCAAGAGCTGGGTTCAGCGCGTGCTGCAGTCGGCCGACGCGGTGATTGTGCTCGCCGAGAGTTGGAAGCGCCAGTTCGCCGCCGACCTCCAGCTCGACAACCTGCACGTGGTGCCCAACATCATTCAATACCCTTCAGAGCGACCGGTGGCCGACGACGGCAAACTGCACATGCTCTTCATGGGGCTCATACGCGACGCGAAGGGCATTTTCGACATGATTGATGTGTTCGCGTCGCTCGACAGGGACATGCGTTCGCAAGTCGTGTTCCATGTGGGAGGCAACGGTGAGACGGAGCGCTTTGTGGCCGAGGTGAACAAGCACGGCCTCGACGACGTGATCCGCTTTGAAGGCTGGCTGAGTGGCGACAGGAAGAATGAGCTGCTCAACCAGTGCGAGATTCTGATTCATCCGTCGTATGTAGATGCGCTGCCGCTCACCATCCTCGAGGCCATGTCATATGGCATGGCCATCCTCACGACCAACGTGGGCGGTATACCTTCGATTGTCAAAGAAAACCAGAACGGATTCATGGTCGAGCCGGGCGACAAACAGGGTCTCACCGTCCGACTGGCTGAATTGATAGGCGACAAGAGCCTCCGGCAGCGATTCGGGCAGCAGTCGAAGACGATGGTTGACTCTTATTATGCCGAAAATGTTGGCAACAAACTCACGGTGCTCTACAAGGAGCTGCTTAACGACTGAGTTAAAAGATGACGTACGACAATGAGCAAGAAACTTAAATACGCATTACTCAATCCATTCAGTGGACTGATGGAGTGGATGATGGTGCCCTTTGGACAGATTCGCTATTATAAGACATTCGGCCGGCTCATGAAGCTCAAGAATCCGGTGCTGTTCTACGACAAGGTGGCCTGGATACTGCGCAATGGTGAGTTGACCAAGATGGCCGAGCTGGCCGACAAATACGCCGTGCGCGCCTATGTGTCGAAACTGTGCGGCGACGACATCCTCACCAAGCTCTATGGTGTCTACGACTCGGCCGCCGACATCGATTTCGACCAGCTGCCCAATCAGTTTGTGGCGAAAACGAACAACGGCTGCGCCTCCAATTTCCTGGTGCGCGACAAGCAGACGGCCGACCTCGAAGCCATCCGGCGCGATTTGGACTTCTGGATGCACATCAAGTACGGCAAACTCACCGGCCAGCCC
>CAMVDK010000266.1 GCA_947166165.1 uncultured Porphyromonadaceae bacterium | reverse complement strand
TGCCCATTTTTGAAACGTTTTTTAACCAAAAATTTGACGGTGCAAAATTACTGCCATTTTTTTAATTGTGCAATAGGGAAGCGCATTTTTTTTGAACTTTTTTTCAATACGCACGAAATCAATCGCTTATGCGGGCAAAAAGAGCCGCCGCTCCGTCGAAATGCTGGAAAAAACGACTTTGCGTGATAGATTTGGCAAATCGGGGCAAGAGTTGGCACACTTTTTGCCATGCGCGCTCCAATGCGGGTCAAAAGGGGCACACACGCAAAAACCTGTGTCCATATCGATAACCAAGGATGCAACCGCACTGGGGGAAGGCGACACTTAGGACAGTGCCGCCGAAGGCGACCCCTTATGGAGGCTGAAAAATCACCAGTGACGGTGAGATTGGCGAGCTATACTTCCTCAAGGACCGACTCGGCAAGGGAGTCGCCAAGGCGACATGCTTGTGGCAGGTGCGCCCCTCGGCCGGCACCGCAGGCCACAACCGGCATGAGCGGCGGCGAAATGGCTTTTCCTCTTTTTTTCTGCAATTTTTCGGTGGTTTTTTGAGGTGGATTGCGAAATTTGATATACCTTTGTAGATTGGTGACGAGGAAGGCTTTGACGGCGTTCTGCATGGCACCTGCGATTGGATTGATTGTTAACATTTTAGACTTTATACGGCTATGATGAAGAAATTTTTGCTGGTTGTGTGCGGCTCGTTTGTGGGCGTGTTTCTGGCGCTGATGGTGTTCATGATCATGGGCATCGTGATGAGCATTGCCATGGTGGGTCTGGGCTCGTCGGCCGGAAGCGGGTCGGCGAGCGTGCAGAAGAACTCGATCCTTCACATCGAGCTGAGCGACGAGATCACCGAGCGCGGCGGCAGCGGCGAGGTGAGCATGCTCTCGATGGTGCAAGGGGGCGGCATCCCGTCGACGAGCAGCCTGGCCACTCTGCGGGCGGCCATCGCCGAGGCGAAGGACAACGACAAGATTCGCGGCATCTATCTTGAGTGCAACGGCGCGCTTGCCTCGCCGGCCACGCGCGAGGCACTGCGCAAGTCGCTGTCCGACTTCAAGCGCAGCGGCAAGTTCATCTATGCCTACGGATATGAGGGCTACAGCCAGGGCGACTACTATCTGGCCACGGTGGCCGACAGCATTTTCATCAACCCCGAGGGCAGTGTCGACGTGCACGGCATGGCCTCGGCTACACCCTATTTCAAGAAGCTGCTCGACAACGTGGGCGTGGAGATGCAGGTGATACGCGTGGGCACGTTCAAGAGCGCCGTTGAGCCTTACATGCTCGAGCACATGAGCGACGCCAACCGCCTGCAGCAGGAGGTGTATATGGGCAACATCTGGCACGCCATGGTCGACAGCATGGC
Organism: uncultured Porphyromonadaceae bacterium; assembly: GCA_947166165.1. Taxonomy (GTDB): domain Bacteria; phylum Bacteroidota; class Bacteroidia; order Bacteroidales; family Muribaculaceae; genus Sodaliphilus. Next base: position 2,470 of record CAMVDK010000266.1, on the reverse strand, counting down.
CACGAGCCGCAAAATCAAGGCCGAGGCGCTCAACCAGCTGGTGAGCGACAGTGTGGTGGCCGTGGTGGAGCCTGCCAACCTGGTGAAGCTGCACCTGGTGGACCGCATCGCATACCGCACCGACATGGAGAACGCGCTCAAGCGTGCCTCCGACATCAAGGAGGACGACGACCTGCGGCTGGTGACTCCCGACGACCTGGCTCCCGACGTGGAGCAGCCCGCCAGCGGCGACCACATCGCCGTGCTCTTTGCCGAGGGCGAGATCGACGGCAGCGGCGCGGGCATCGACACCGAGAAGATGTGCGAGGAAATACGCAGCCTGCAGAAGGACGACAACGTGAAGGGCCTTGTGCTTCGCGTCAACTCGCCCGGCGGAAGCGCCTTTGGCAGCGAGCAGATGTGGAAGGCCCTCGACGACTTCAAGCGCAGCGGCAAGCACTTCGCCGTGTCGATGGGCGACTATGCGGCTTCGGGCGGCTACTACATCTCGAGCGGCGCCGAGCGCATCTTTGCCGAGCGCACCACCATCACGGGCTCCATCGGCATCTTTGGCATGATTCCCGCCTATGAGAGCGCCATCAACAACAAGCTCGGCGTGAACATCGAGACGGTGAAGACCAACGAGCACGCCGACATGGGCATGATGGGCCGCCGGCTCACCGACCCGCAGCGCGAGGCGTTCCAGCAGATGGTGAACCGTGGCTACGACCTGTTCACGCGCCGCTGCGCCGAGGGGCGCCGCGTGACGCAGGACAGCATCAAGCACATCGCCGAAGGCCGTGTGTGGGACGGCGTGTCGGCCCTGCAGCGCGGACTCGTGGACGAGTTCGGCGGCATCGACGACGCCGTGAAGTGGGTCGCCAAGCAGGCCGGACTCAAAGAGGGGAAATACAAGACCCAGAACTACCCCGCCCTGACGCAGGACTGGCGGCAGATGCTCGCCATGCTGGCCTCGCAGCAATATGAGGCGCAGCTCAAGGGCGAGATGGGCATCCTCTACGAGTATCACAAGGCGCTCATGCAAATCCTGGGCCGCGACCACCTGCTCTGCATCATGGAGCCGGTGGACCTGAGGCAATGACCGGTCGCCGAACCATCAGCACAGTGTTACGACAACTAATCATCATTCCATAGCAACAGGCTGCGCGGGCCCGGTTGCCGGCAAGCGGCAACCGCATCCAGCCTTGGCTCGGCCACACAGCGGGCCTCATGGCGGCGGCCTCACCCACCGCCAGGCCGCGCCCCCCCCGACGACAGGACAATGAAAATCGACTTGACCAAACTCCTGAACAAGCAGCAGCGCAAGACCATCCTCACGTGGATCTTGACGCCCTTCTCGTGGGCCTACGGGGCCGGCGTGTGGGTGCGCAACGCCGTGTTCAACGCCGGCTGGATCAAGTCGAAGAGCTACGACGACCGCGTGGCGGTGGTGTCGGTGGGCAACATCACCGTGGGCGGCACCGGCAAGACGCCCCATGTGGAGTATATCATCGAGCAGCTGTGCCGCAGCTACCGCATCGCCGTGCTCAGCCGTGGCTACAAGCGCCGCACGAGCGGCTTCATCCTCGCCACCGACGCCATGACGCCGCGCGACATCGGCGACGAGCCATACCAGATTTACCGCAAGTTCAACGGGCTGATCACGCTGGCCGTGTGCGAGAGCCGCCGGCAGGGCATCGAGCAGCTCATGGACCTCAAGCCCGACCTACAGCTCATCCTGCTCGACGACGGCTTCCAGCACCGGTTTGTGAAACCGAAGGTGAACATCGTGCTGATGGACTACACCCGCCCGCCCTACGAGGACCAGCTGCTGCCGCTGGGCACGCTGCGCGAACCCATGCACCGGTTGCTCGACAGCGACATGGTGATTGTGACCAAGTGCCCCACCGACCTTTCGCCCGTCACGGTGCGCATGATCAAGCAGAACCTCGACCTGTTTCCCAGCACCGAGCTCTTCTTCTCCAACGTGCGCTACGGCGAGCCTAGGCCGGTGTTCCCCGTTCCGCAGCCGCAGCTGCCCTCGCTGCGGTGGCTCACGAGCGACGACCTGGTGGTGTGCGTCACCGGCATCGCCAACCCGAAGCCCTTCGCACTCTACCTGAAGACCTTTGCCGCGCAGGTGCGCGTCATCCACTTCGACGACCACCACGAGTTCACGCGGCGCGACTTCGACTTCATCTTCGGCGAGCTCGACAAGTTCACCGGCGCCAAGCGCAAGTTCATCGTCACCACCGAGAAGGACGCCGTGCGCATCCTCAACAACCCCTACTACCCGCCAAAGATGCAGGACGCGGTCTACTTCGTGCCCATCAAGGTGGGCTTCCTCGACTACGAGGGCAACGGCCGCGACTTCATCGCCGAGCTCAGCCGCAAGATCGACGAGCCGTCGGGCACCATCCACGTCAACACATGAAACAGCAAGAAACCGAAATCAGCACCTTGGGAGAGTTCGGGCTCATCGAGCAGCTCA
>CAMVDK010000265.1 GCA_947166165.1 uncultured Porphyromonadaceae bacterium | reverse complement strand
CAAGCGGGTCACCATCGGTGCCTACTTCGACCATCAGGTCAACACCCCGCTTGTCTCGGCCACTGCCTATCCTACCACCAACAGCAACTACGGCCTCTCGCTCAACCTCAGTCTGGCCAAGTGAGCGCCGCGAGTGCTTTGGGTTCAACTTCGAAGCGATGACAGATTTAACATCTCCTTCGCTCATCGATGAGGCCACCCGGCGCTTCATCGCCGAGCATGCCTGTGCCGATGTGCGCCAGCTCGCCCTCCAGGCCCGCCGGTGGCCCGAGGTCGACATGGTGCTCGCCCTCGACCAGATTGCCGGCCGTGCCCTGGCGCGCCGCAAGCTGCCCACCTGGGCTGGGGCCGAGGGGGTGGTCTATCCGCCGCGCCTGGCCTTGGAGCAGTGCTCGAGCGAGGCCACGGCAAGCTACAAGGCCGCGCTGCTGCCGCCTGGTGGACGCTGGCTGGTTGACCTGACTGGCGGACTGGGCGTAGACTGCGCCGCCATGGCGCCGCAATTCAGTCGCGTCACCTATGTGGAGCGGCAGGAGCGGCTGTGCCGGCTGGCGAGCCACAACTTCGCCGCGCTCGGATTGCCCCACATCGAGGTGGTCAACACCGATGCCGTCGCCTTCCTTCACACCCTGCCCGCTGGCGGGGTCAGTGCCATCTACATCGACCCATCACGGCGCGATGCGGCCGGGCGGCGCACCTACGGCATTGCCGACTGCCAGCCCAACGTGGCTGTGCTCGCCCCCGAGCTGCTCCGCAAAGCCCCGCTGGTGATGGTGAAGCTATCACCCATGCTCGACGTGAGCCAGGCACTTGCTGCCCTGCCTGCCGTGAGCGACGTGCACATCGTGAGCACCGATGGCGAGTGCAAGGAGCTGCTGCTGCTCATGCGCCGAGGCCACAGCGGCCCGCCCATGCTGCACTGCGCCGCCGATGGCCGTACGCTCACTGTGGAGTGGGGCAGCGAAGCCCCGCCCGCGCCGGTGTGGGATGGCGAGTGGAGGCCTGGAATGTGGCTCCACGTGCCGGGCCCGAGCGTGATGAAGGCCGGCTGCTTCGCCCATGTGGCCCATCGCCACGGCCTCGCCGTGGTGAGCCCCTACAGCCATTTGATGGTGGGAGGGCCTGTCGACGGCTTCGAGGGCCGCTCGTTCCAAGTGGTGGCCGTCACATCGCTCAACAAGCGCGAGCTCAAGCAGACACTCTCGGGTGTCGGGCAGGCCAACGTGGCCGTGCGCCACTTTCCGCTCAGCGCCGCCGAATTGAAGCGGCGGCTCCATGTGCGCGATGGCGGCGACACCTACATCTTCGGCACCACCACCGCCCAGGGCCGCCGCGTGCTCATCGTGGCCGAAAAGCGATAACGCTCATTAGATACTCCGTTTTGCGACACACTCAATATACAGATGCCTATGCGACTCAATATCATTCTTATCCTGATTGCTTTTCATGTCGGTGCGCTGGCCGGACAGCTGGGCTATGAGCCGGCCTACTATTTGTCGGGCACGTTGCCGGTGCTGCACATCGATGTGGCCGACGGCGACTATATCGAAGTCAAGGAACCTTACCGCCAGGCCACATGCTGGATGGAGGACTCCACGGGTGCCCTGCTCATGGGCGGCCCAGGCAGCGGAGTGGCCGTGCAGGTGAAGGGACACGGCAACGTGACGTTCACCGAACTGGCCAAGAAGCCGTTGAGGCTCAAGTTCGACAAGAAGCTGTCGTTGCTCGGCTTGAACCGCAGCAAGCACTTTGTGCTCCTGCCGCATGCCGACGACTACCGGGCCATGGTGAAGGACGAGCTGGGCTTCGAATTGAGCCGGCAGTTGGGCTTGCCCTGGACACCGCGCCAGTGCCCCGTGGAACTGGTGCTCAACGGCGATTATTGGGGACTCTACTTCCTGTGCGAGAAGATCCGTATCGAGAAAGGCCGGGTCGACATCGACGAGCAGGACGATGGCGAAACCGACCCCGAACTCGTCACTGGCGGATGGCTGCTGGAGATTGACAACTATCCGTCAACCGACAAGGAACAGGTGATCATGTACGCGTGGAACGACCGCATGTTCCGCGTCACGGTGCATTCGCCCGACTCGCTGTCCGCTGTGCAGCACAACTATATCACCGACCTGATGCACCGCACCAACGAGGCCTTCTACGATGTCGACGTCAACTCGGGCCAGTGGGAGCAGTATGTCGACATCGACTCGCTGGCGCTCTTCTACCTGTGCAACGAGATGGTCGACAACTACGAGGCCTTCTCGGGCAGCTGCTGGTTCTACAAGCGCCGTGGCGAAGGGGCGCGACTCATCTTCGGCCCGGTGTGGGATTTCGGCAACGCAATCGAGCGCGTGGCTTCGGGACGCACCCTGGCGTTCATCTACGACTCGCCGCGCCCGTGGTGGGCCAAGAAGGTGTGGATCGAGGCCGCAGTGGGCAGCGACCGCTTTAACGATGCTGTTAATCATTCCTTTTTCGACTTTTGCCAGTCCGAGCGTCTGCAGCTCACGCTGGCCCACATGCGCGATTTTGTGGGCCGAATCGTGGTGGCCGGCAGATGCGACCATCTGCGCTGGCCCGATGTGCCGAACAATGCCCTGCAATATCGCGAGGGGGTCTGCGAGGCGGCATTCCTGAAAAAGGTGAACTGGCTGGCCGAGCAGTGGGGCGGTGGCGGCGAGCAGTATGGCTATGGCCAGCCAGCGGCGGCACCCGGAGGCATTCGCGGCGATATCGACGGCGATGGAGTGGTCGACATCAACGACGTCAACATGGTGATTAACGTGATTCTTAACAACGAGGAGAGTGAAAATCCGAATAAACAAATGGATGTCGACGATCTGAACATGGTCATCAACGTGATTTTGGGCAAAGACGGCGGCGATGTGCCCGATACCGAGGGTATGATCACCTACTCGGTGAATGGTGTCTCGTTCAATATGGTCAACGTCGAAGGCGGCTCCTGCACGATGGGAGCCACAGCCGAGCAGAATGCGCATAATCCTTATTACGACGAGCAGCCCACCCATGCGGTGACGCTTGGCGACTTCGCCATCGGCCAGACCGAGGTCACTCAGGAGCTGTGGCAGGCCGTGATGGGCGCTAATCCGAGCCACTTCACCGGCAACCTTAGCCGTCCGGTGGAGAGCGTGAGCTGGAACGACTGCCAGGAGTTCATCGCCCGGCTCAACGAACTGACGGGAAAGCAGTTCCGCCTGCCCACCGAGGCCGAGTGGGAGTATGCCGCCCGTGGTGGAAAAGTAGGTCGGGTCTATGCCGGCGACAATGTGGCGGGGCGCGTGGCGTGGTATGACGCCAACGCTTGCTCGGGAGTGGGCAGTTCCAGCGCCAATTATGGCACCCATGCTGTGGGCACAAAGGCACAAAACGAATTGAACTTGAACGATATGAGTGGCAACGTGTGGGAGTGGTGCGCCGACTGGTATGCAGCCGACAGCTACAACCGCTATGAGGACCTGAATCCCATAGGCCCCGCCACGGGTTCCTACCGCGTGCTGCGTGGTGGCGCTTGGGACAGCTATGCCTGGAGTTGCCGCGTGTCGGCACGCGACTTCTGCGCGCCATGGCTCAAGTTCAACAACATCGGCCTCCGGCTCGCGCTGTAAGGGGCGTAGCACACAATCCATCGGAACCGAATCCCGCATCTTGCACGGCGCTTGCAGGTGTGGGATTTTTTTGCTAATTTTGCAGCCTTGTTGGTTGTGGCCGCCCTGGGGGGCGGACCACAGAATGGAAACGACGATATGAGTAACCAAATTGCCGTGGTCGGCGCGGCCAATGTCGACATCACAGCGTCGCCCCTGGGGCATTACCGCCCGTGCGAGTCGAACC
>CAMVDK010000264.1 GCA_947166165.1 uncultured Porphyromonadaceae bacterium | reverse complement strand
CTGCCTGACCCATCCAGCCGTCGCCAAGACCCACGGCCTGCTGTTCAGCGGCTACAACGGGACGCTGTGCATCGAGCTTCCCTCCGGGCGGGCGCTGTGCTATCGGGAACCGGAGATCATGTTCGGCGTGGACGGCTTCAGCATCATCATGTACGCCGGTATGAACAAGGATGGCAAGTGGGACATCATGCAGGGCAACGGCGCGAAGTTCCTGCGGGACATCGTGCAGGGGCTGGCACGGGATGTACTGCTGGACGCGATGCGGCGGCTCACGGACGCTAACTATCCCGTCATCCTGCACCTGGCAAACAAGGTGGTCGTGGAGAGCGAGGAACCCGCCGCGCTCATGGCCATCAGCGCCACGATAAACCCGTTGGGGTCGCGCTGGTGGAAGGCTTCGATGTTGTCGTTCTGTTCGGCGAGGTTGAACTTGCCCGGGGTGATGTCCTGGCCTTGCGTCTTGCCGTCGCGCACGCTCCATTCGTTGGGGTCGAAGGTGGCGGGGGCGCTTTTGCCGTCGGTCTTGAGGGCGAAAGTGGCGCCGGCGGGCAGGGTGGCGGGAATCTCGACCATGTCGACCAGGTCGCCGTTCACGTCGTAGAGGTAGAGCTTGCTGGCTTGCCCGGGCGTGAGGCCGAACGACAGGTGGAGCGCTCCGGCGGCGGTGTTGCCGTCGGCAAAGAACACGATGTGGGTGCGCGGAGCCACCTTGGTGTCGCGGTCGCCACGGGGAATCTCGTAGCATACGCCGGGATTCTTCCGGGCATAGTCGTTCAGGTAGTCTTTGGGCTTGGAGAATCCGGCGGCCTGAAGGGTGTTGCCGTTGGTGGGAATCTCCTTGTTGGAGATGAACATCTGCTCCATGCCCACGGTGCCGTAGCTGCTGTTGAAGATTTCGACCCAGGGCACGTGGCGGCCATACTGGTCGACGCAGCTGCTGTCGTTGACGGTCATCACCTCGTTGAACCGCAGTTCCTTGCGTCCCTGCGCCACGACGGTAACGGCTGCCAGCGCGGCCAGCACGATGAATAGTCCTATTCGTTTCATTGTTGGTTGCATGAGTGGGTGTTACAGGGGCACGTTGCCGTGCTTCTTGGCGGGGTTGACATACTTCTTGGTGCGCAGCTGCTCCAGTGCGCGGATGATGCGGAAGCGGGTGTTGCGCGGCTCAATCACATCGTCGATGTAGCCATACTTGGCGGCGTTATACGGTGTGCAGAAGAGCTTGTTGTACTCGTCCTCCTTTTCGGCGATGAAGACCTTGTAGTTGTCCATGATTTCTTTGGCCTTCTTCTCGTCGCCGGCCTCTTTGGCAGCGGCGGCCTCGGTCTTGGCGGTCTTGCCGTCTTTGGCGTAGAGGATGCTGGCTGCGCCGGCGGCTCCCATGACGGCGATTTCGGCGCTGGGCCAGGCGTAGTTCATGTCGCCGCGCAGCTGCTTGCAGCTCATCACGATGTGGCTGCCGCCGTAGCTCTTGCGCAGGGTGACGGTGACTTTGGGCACGGTGGCTTCGCCGTAGGCGTAGAGCAGCTTGGCACCATGCATGATCACGGCGTTGTACTCCTGTCCGGTGCCGGGCAGGAAGCCGGGCACGTCGACGAGCGTGACCAGGGGGATGTTGAAGGCGTCGCAGAAGCGCACGAAGCGCGCGGCCTTGCGCGAGGCGTTGCAGTCGAGCACGCCGGCCATGAACTGGGGCTGGTTGGCAATCACGCCCACGCTTTGACCGCCGAAGCGGGCGAAGCCCACGATGATGTTCTTGGCGTAGTCGCGGTGCACCTCGAGGAACTCACCGCCGTCGACCACGGCTCCGATGACCTGATACATGTCGTAGGGGTCGTTGGCGCTCTCGGGGATGATTTCGTTCAGGGCGTCCTCCATGCGGTCGATGGGGTCGGTGCACTCCACGCGGGGGGCCTCCTCCATGTTGTTGCTGGGCATGTAGCTGAGCAGCTGCTTGATGATGAGCATGGCGTCTTCCTCGGTCTCGGCGGCAAAGTGGGCCACACCGCTCTTGGTGGCGTGGACGGTGGCTCCGCCGAGCTGCTCCTGGGTGACGTTCTCGCCGGTGACGGTCTTCACCACCTTGGGGCCGGTGAGGAACATGAACGAGATGCCCTTGGCCATGATGATGAAGTCGGTGAGTGCGGGCGAATAGACGGCACCTCCGGCGCAGGGGCCGAGGATGGCCGAAATCTGCGGCACCACGCCGCTGGCGTCGATGTTGCGCTGGAAAATCTCGCTGTAGCCGGCCAGCGCGTTGATGCCCTCCTGGATGCGGGCGCCGCCCGAGTCGTTCAGACCGATGCACGGCGCGCCCATCTTCATGGCCAGGTCCATGACCTTGCATATCTTGAGCGCCATGGTCTCGCTCAGCGAGCCGCCGAACACGGTGCTGTCCTGGGCGAACACATAGACCAACCGGCCGTTCACGGTGCCGTAGCCGGTCACCACACCGTCGCCCATGAACGACTTCTTCTCCTGGCCGAAGTTGGTGCAGCGGTGGCGCACGAACATGTCCAGTTCCTCGAAGCTGCCTTCGTCGAGCAGCATGGCGATGCGCTCGCGGGCGGTGTATTTACCTTTCTCGTGGTGCTTGGCGATGGCTTTTTCGCCGCCGCCAAGGCGAGCCTCGGCGCGGAGCGCGATGAGCTCTTGGATTCTTTCGAGTTGCTTACTCATTATTCTAAATGTGGATTGATAATGGATAATGGACGGTTGTGCAATCGTCCATTATCCTGATTTTGTGGTGTGTCACTTGTTGGGGTTCTCGCAGAGTTCGACCAGTGCTCCGCAGGTGGTCTTGGGGTGCAGGAAGGCGATGTTCAGGCCCTCGGCGCCACGGCGCGGCTCCTTGTCGACCACGCGTCCGCCCTTTTCCTGGACCTCGGCCAGGGCGTTGGCCACGCCGTCCTCAACGGCGAAGGCGATGTGCTGGATGCCGCCGCGGCCGCCGTTCTTCTCGATGAACTTGGCGATGGCGCTGTCGGGGCTGGTGGCCTCGAGCAGCTCAATCTTGGTCTGGCCCACCTGGAAGAAGGCCGTCTTCACATGCTGGTCCTCGACCTCCTCGATGGCGAAGCATTTGAAACCGAGTAAATTCTCATAGAACGGGATAGCCTCCTCAAGGCTCGTGACGGCTATGCCCACGTGTTCGATGTGCGAAATCTGCATAGTTGTTTTTTTAGTTTTTAGAAAGTTATTTTAATGAATGTTATAAGTGTCTCACTTTCAAACCGCAAAATTACAAAAAAAAATCGGGCCGTGACGAATATTTAGGTCAAAACTTTGTGAAAACCGGTGTTGACGCGCTTAAAAGCGGACGAGCCAGCCGGCTGACTGGTGGTGGAAAGAGAAGACAAAAGAACAAAAGCCTTCGCCCCGTGTAGGCAAAAGGACACAAGCCTTGACCCGAGTGATGGCAAAAGGGCAAAAGCCTTCGACCCGAGTGGACAAAAAGGGCACAAGGCGTTTTTTTGATTGATGTGGAATCTTTGCTTTTGGGAATCGTCTCCTGTTGACGCCAGGTCGGTCCTTGAAAATGGAGAGAGTGTGTGTCTCCGAAGCGAGGCGGGAATGCCTAATTGCCCGAAGGGCAGCATTTTAATAACCGGGGCCACTGCGCAGCGGTGGCCCCGGGGAAAGGATGCAATCAAAGCGCCTCTGAAAGAGGCCACACGAGGGTGAGGAGGAATACCGTTGCCACAGTGGCCTCCTCCGGAGACGGTGCTACCAGCTGATGGCATCCCCCGGGCCATCACTGCGCGCTGTTCCGGGGTTATCAAGATTTAGCCCTCCGGGCATTCTCAATCGATGTTTCGCTGTTCTGAGACCCTTATGTTAGGAACAACACTATAGGTGGGTTCTATAAATTGCTAAAAAGAAATGAATGGTTTTGGCCGCCTTGGGTTGCTTGCTGGCATCTTTTGT
>CAMVDK010000263.1 GCA_947166165.1 uncultured Porphyromonadaceae bacterium | reverse complement strand
TTTCCCGCCGATAGGCGGCCATGTTTCCGTAACACCATATTTATGACACACCCTCCTACCTTCTGCGGTAATCCAACATCGCCTTGGCGTGGGTGGCGGCCCACTTTCTGCGATAATCCGGCGTCGCTTTGGCGTGGGGCGGTGGGCGGGCGTGAATCGGTATGCGTTTGGGGGCAGGGTAAAGCAAGCGAGTGGGGTGGTGATTCACCTCACTCGCTTGGTTCAGCAGTTTCTTATGGTTGGGTTTATTTGTTCACCTGGAAGCGGTTGAAACCATCCTTGAGGTGAGCCACCACCTGGTTGGCGGCAGCCAGACCGGCGTTGATGTTGGCCTCGGCGGTCTGGGCACCCATCTTCTTGGGGGTGAAGAAGACGCGGTCGCCATACTTCTCCTCGAGCTCGGCGGCGTTGTCGGGCTTCACATCGGCCACGTAGCGCACATCGGTGCGGGCGGCCAGGGCAGCAGCCAGACTGGCCTCGTCGATGACCTCCTTGCGGGCGGCGTTGATGAGCACGCCGTTCTTGGGCAGCAGCGAGATGAGGGCTTGGTTCACCGAGCCACGGGTCTCGTTGGTGGCGGGGATGTGCAGGCTCACATACTGGTTGTTGCGGTAGAGGTCCTCAAGGTTGTGCACGGGCTTGATGCCGTCGGCCTCCATCACTTCGTCCTTCACCCAGGGGTCGAGGGCGCTGACCTTCATGCCGAAGCCCTTGGCGATGCGGGCCACGTTGCGGCCCACGGCGCCGTAGGCGTGGATGCCCAGCGTCTTGCCCAGCAGCTCGGTGCCCGAGGTGCCGTTGTAGCGGTTGCGGATCAGGGTGACGAGCATGCCCATCACCAGCTCGGCCACGGCGTTGGCGTTCTGGCCCGGGGTGTTCATCACGCACACGCCGTGTGCGGTGGCCTCGGCCAGGTCGATGTTGTCGTAACCGGCACCGGCGCGCACCACCACCTTGAGCTGCTTGGCGGCGTCGAACACTTCCTTGTCGACCTTGTCGCTGCGCACGATCAGACCGGCGGCGTCGGCCACGGCGGCGATCATGTCGGCCTTGGTGCCTTTCTCGACGAGCACCAGCTCGTGTCCTGCGGCTTCGATAACTTCTTTAATGCCCTGCACTGCCACGGGAGCAAAGGGCTTCTCGGTTGCAACTAAAATCTTCATTGCTATGTTGTTGTTTGATATTCAGAGTACTCCGATAATAAATTACTTGTTCTCGAACTCCTTCATGGCTGCGGTGAGCACCTTCACGCTCTCCAGGGGCAGGGCGTTGTAGAGCGAAGCGCGGAAGCCACCCACACTGCGGTGACCCTTGATGCCCACGATGCCCTTGCTGGTGGCGAAGTCCAGGAAGTCCTTCTCCAGCTCCTTGTACTCGGGCTTCATCACGAAGCACACGTTCATGATCGAGCGGTCCTCGGCCTTGACGGTGCCCACAAACATCTTGCTCGAGTCGATGGCGTCGTAGAGCACGGCGGCCTTCTCCTCGTCGATGCGCTGCAGCTCCTTCACGCCACCGAGTTCCTTGTACCACTTGAGCGTTTGCAGGGCGGCGTAGACGGGGAACACCGGGGGGGTGTTGAACATCGAGCTCTTCTCCACGTGGGTCTTGTAGTTGAGCATGGTGGGGATGGTGCGGATGCCTTCCATGCGGCCCAGCACGTCTTCCTTGATGATGATGAAGGTGACGCCGGCGGGGGCGATGTTCTTCTGGGCACCGCCGTAGATGAGGTCATACTTGCTCACGTCGACGGGGCGCGAGAAGATGTCGCTCGACATGTCGGCCACCATGCGCACGGGCACGTCGTAGTCCTCGCGGATCTCGGTGCCGTAGATGGTGTTGTTGGTGGTGATGTGGAAGTAGTCCACGTCGGTGGGCACGGTGTAGCCCTTGGGGATATAGGTGTAGTTGTCCTCCTTCGACGAACCCACTTCAACCACCTCGCCAAAGAGCTTGGCCTCCTTGATGGCCTTGTTGGCCCAGGTGCCGGTGTTCAGATAGGCCGCTTTGGTCTTGAGCAGGTTGTAAGGAACCATGCAGAACTGGGTGCTGGCGCCGCCACCGAGGAAAATCACGCGATAGCCGGCGGGGATGTCGAGCAGCTCCTTGAACAGTTGTTCAGCTTCGTCCATCACAGCGGTGAACTCCTTGCTGCGGTGCGAGATCTCGAGAATCGACAGACCGGTGCCGGCAAAGTCGCGGATGGCATCGATGCAGTGGTCGATGGTGTACTGGCTCAGGATCGAAGGTCCTGCATAGAAATTGTGCTTCTTCATAATGATGAATTGTTTATTAATTGTTATTAGAAGTAATCAGCTTGTGCCCGCTCGGAGTGACCTCCTTTGCGATTGCACGGCAAAGTTACGCCAAATTTGTGAGATGTGGAAAAAAAAGTGAAGACAAAATTTTCGGGCTAAAAATCGCTGGTTTAGCAATTTGAAAGCAAAATGCCAGCGCAAATCGGCCGCATTGTCTTTCGAAATTGGTTTTTGGCGCACTGCAAGCATGATTTGGGGAGAATATGCAGAAAAATGAAATTTCAAAAATTGTCATTTTGCTAGTGCCATTATTGAAAAAAACGAAAATCGAGAAAATTTTCGGTCGAAAAATGTGGCCATATAGAGAATTTGCTATATATTTGTCACGTCAAATTGAAACGACAAATCTTTATTTAATAAAGGTAAAATAATTAATTGACTTTTTAAGACATTTTATCATGAACGTTGAAAAAATTATGGCCAATCTCGAGGCTAAGCATCCTGGCGAGTCCGAGTATCTGCAGGCCGTGCGCGAAGTGTTGGAATCGGTAGAAGAGGTCTACAACCAGCATCCCGAGTTTGAGAAGGCTAAAATTGTTGAGCGCATGGTGGAACCCGAGCGCATCTTCACCTTCCGTGTGACCTGGATCGACGACAAGGGCGAGGTGCAGACCAACCTCGGCTACCGCGTGCAGTTCAACAGCGCCATCGGCCCGTACAAGGGCGGTCTGCGCTTCCACAAGGCTGTGACTCCCTCGATGCTGAAGTTCCTCGGCTTCGAGCAGACCTTCAAGAACGCTCTGACCACGCTGCCCATGGGCGGTGGCAAGGGCGGTTCGGACTTCGACCCCGTGGGCAAGAGCGACGCCGAGATCATGCGCTTCTGCCAGGCCTTCATGCTTGAGCTGCGCCACTGCATCGGTCCGGATCAGGACGTCCCCGCTGGCGACGTGGGTGTCGGCGGCCGTGAGATTGGTTTCCTCAACGGTATGTATCAGAAACTGTCGCGTCAGTACCACACTGGCGTGCTCACCGGCAAGGGCGAGACCTGGGGTGGCTCCATCCTGCGTCCCGAGGCTACCGGTTTCGGTGCCCTCTACTTCACCCAGCACCTGCTCCACAAGGCTGGCAAGGACATCAAGGGCATGAAGGTCGCTCTCTCGGGCTTCGGCAACGTGGCCTGGGGTGCTGCCACCAAGGCTAAAGAGCTTGGCGCAAAGGTTGTGGCTATTTCTGGCCCCGACGGCGTCTGCGAGATTGCCGACGGCATCACCGACGAGATGATCAACTACATGCTCGACATGCGCGCCTCGAACCGCAACAAGGTGCAGGACATGGCCGACAAGTTCCCCGCACAGGCCAAGTTCACCGCCGGCAAGAAGGCTTGGAGCATCCCCTGCGACATCGCTCTGCCCTGCGCTTTCCAGAACGAGCTCAGCGAGGACGACGCTAAGGAACTCAAGGCCAACGGCTGCTGGTGCTGCTGCGAGGTCTCGAACATGGGTTGCCAGCCCGGTGCCATCCACTTCTTCCAGAAGAACGGTGTGCTCTTCGCTCCTGGTAAGGCCGTGAACGCTGGTGGTGTGGCCACCTCGGGCCTGGAGATGACCCAGAACGCCGCTCACCTGAGCTGGTCGGCCAAGGAAGTCGACGAGAAGCTGCACTGGATTATGGAGAA
>CAMVDK010000262.1 GCA_947166165.1 uncultured Porphyromonadaceae bacterium | reverse complement strand
CTCGCTGGTGAGCTGCCAAAGCTGCACGCCGCTGTTGGTCGTGATCTCGCTCATCTTCTGGCTGCTGTCGTAGAGTAGTTCCTTCATTCGGTGGGTTGTGACTGGTTCAAGCCGCAAATTTACCACAAAAAATCAACACCACAAAAAAAGTGGGAACTTTAGGGTGCCTATGTGAAAAAGAATGCGTAATTTTGCCCAACAAAACCAGCAAAAAGCATGGAAACGACCGCAACACCCATCGCCGTCATCGAGGCTTATGTGGAGCCGCAGCCCGACGGCATGATTTCCATCGAGTGCGTCGAGCCCGACTACCTGCCCGACGACACCGCCGAAAGCCGCACCCTGGCCGAGGCGCTGCAAAGGTTCAAGGTCATCCTTCCAGCGAGCCTGCTCAATGTGGCAATCCACTTGAACACATGGGCCCGGAGCCAGGCCAACCAGCCGCTCATGCTGCGCGCCATCGGGCTTGCAAGCGAAAAGCATTTGTCGCAAACCGACAAGGCCAGCAAACCTTATTTCGGACATCCGGCACGGGTGGCCGAGAGCTGCCAAACCGACGAGCAGCGCATGGTGGCCTTGATGCACGACCTGCTCGAGGACACCGACGTCACCGCGCAGCAACTGCTCGACGAGGGATTCCCGGCCGAGATTGTGGATGCGCTGCTGGCCGTCACACGCCGCCAGGGTGAGGACTACGACGCATTCATCGAGAGGGCGGCGGTGAACCCCATCGCCCGCCGAGTGAAAATAGCAGACCTGCTCGACAACATGGACATCACCCGTCTGCACACGCTCACCGACGAAGACTGTCAGCGGCTGAAAAAGTATCATCGCGCTTGGCGACGCCTGGTGTTCGGCAAATCGTGCCCCTCGTACAACCCCATTCATCATGACACAGACATTCATCGTTCTGGCCGTCGTTGCCCTGGCACTGTGCTGGTGTCTGTGGCACATCGTGCGCACCCTGCAAGGAAAACGCGACTGCGGATGCGGCCAAGGCAAGCACTGCAAGCACTGCAACGCCACCCGAATCAACAAATATGCAGATTCATCGAATGCGTGCGGAAAACACGCTGTAAAAGAGAACGAAAAAGATGAAATCTAAAGCGTTACACAAAAGTGTTCAATAATTTAAGTAATGCCTTATATGTTTGTGTGATATTTATTGGTATACAAGTGTTTGCGATAGAGTGATATGATTAACGTGAGGCGCATGGGGTACACGATAGGCCAACCACCTGCATCCTGCTTCGGAGACCGGTGGGATGCGGGCTGCAATGGGAGTCGTGTCGTTGTGTCTAGGCGGCGTCGGGCAGATTCTTTGGATTTGACTCTTCGTGCATCTGCATGATTCGCATCAAAACCCTCTTTTTCTTGCTCTTCACGCTGTTGCCGTTCTTATACCCGATTCGTTTTGCAATCTCCTCCATACTGCATCCGTCCACATAATAGCTCTCCAGAATCATCCTGTCCACTTCCTTCAACTTGCTCCAAACTCTTTCCAGCTTCTCGTATCTCACCTCCTCGTCGCCCGTCTCATCCATCACATCAAACATGTCCTCGATTCCTCGTTCGCCTTCCTCGTCGCTCACGGCATAGCCTCGTTCCATGATTCTGTCCAAACTCTCAATATCCTCATTCACCTTCCTCAAATAGTGCATCGCAATATTCTTGCAAATCCCCACCAGAAAACCCTCCAAACTCTTTTCCTCCAACCGGAAATCCTTGTCCATCATCTTTTCCCACAGCACCAGGCAACCGTCGTCGTAGACCTCCTCCAGATCCTCATACCTCAACCCCTTGAACCGGCCCGTCAATCTCATCAGCACATTCGCCCTCACATTCACCACGACCTTATTAAATAAAAGTTTGCTGACACTCAGAAGTCCACTCTTTTCTTCCTCTAGAGTCAATTCCTTTTTCTTCTCCTCAAAACCGCTCACATGAATTCTTGCAATCATACCATCCATCTTCTTTATAGTGTAAATTTTACACCGCAAAAGTACTACGGTTTTCCCATATACGCAAATTTTTTTGCGTTTTTTTTACACAAGTGATTACTTTTCGCCTTTCTCTTGGCAATATAATATGCCTGATGTTGGGTAATAATTTGGATTAATTAGTTGTTCTATGCTGAAAATCAATGTGTATTCGAACAAGAGTGGCAACGAGAGTGGCAACCCTGCTTCTGAGTCGAAAAAGAAGCCTGTGATCTTTGTCGAGTCGAAGAGGAAATCGCTCGAATCGCTGAGAGCGAAGTACCCCGACGCGATGATCATCGACGTGACGAGCAAGGCCGAGGACGAGTTCGTGGAGTTCAGCCCCTTCTATCCCCACTACGAGATCCCGGTGCCGTTTTCCGAGGGTGTCGTCGCCGGGTCGGTCGAGGGCATCTGGCAAGGCCTGAAGGTGTTTGAGAACGCCGGCATCGACGCCTCGCTCTTCACAAAGCGCGACATGAAGAACCTGAAGCGCACCGTACGCAAGTTTGGCCCATGCCTCGGGCATCGCAAGGGAGTGCATGGTGAGGAGCTGTTGGGCTACATCGAAGCCCGCAAGCTGATTTACCTGCCCTGCTACAAGTGGGTGCTCGACAACAAGCTCCAGAAGCTGGTCACAGCTGTGCGGATCATCGCCAAGAACAAACCCGTCGTGCTGCTCGACTTCAACACCAACCCCGACGTCAACAACCCCAAGTCGCCCCTCTCGCACGCCTCGCTCATCAAGGCCTACATCGAAGGCAACTACCCGGAGTGACGTTTGTTGCCGTGACTGGTTCTGGCCGGTTTTGCGCCCAAACGGCTTCGTCTTTGCGTCTCGTTGCCGCCGGAGGCTTGCCATAGTTCCCGCTATGGCCCGCCGCCGGCGGCAACGAGTCGTCGTATAAGCGCCTCTTTTAGTCGCCAGCGTCAGCGCCGATTTTGGCTCGGTGTGTGGTGGATGCGGCGTACGGGCGGCCCGTTTGCAATTTTTTTCGCCCAAAATCTTAAATTTTCGCCGAAAAATTTGCGATTTTCACATTTGAGTGTTAATTTTGCGCCCGATTGTTAATTCAACAGGCCGCAAGGCGGCCAACGAGCGATGAAGAAGTGGACGATTTGGATATTGACCATCGTGATGGCGGCGGCGCTCATCGGCTTGCTGCTGGTGCAGGTCATGTATATGGAAAACATGATCAAGATGCGCAACGAGCAGTTCGCCGAGCTGGTGAAGCGCAGCCTCTACGGCGTGTCGACGATGCTGGAGCAGAACGAGACGCGCTATTTCCTCGACCAGGACCTGGAAGAGGCCGAGGCGGCCTACAGCGCCCCGCGCGGCATGGGCCACTTCGACAGCCCCGGCGACGTGCCGGCGTTCGACCCGGCTTCGGGCCTCGACACGCTGCGCCTGGAGCGTCCCGCCACACTGGGCACCCTCAAGGACTTCAACCAGACCTACACCACGCGCCAGGAAATCCTCAAGGGGCAGTACCTCTACCAGAAGGGGCTGCTCAACGAGGTGATTCTCAATATCCTCTCGCACAGCAGCGACCGGCCCATTGCCGAGCGGGCCGACTCGGCCACCGTGCACGACTATCTGCGCTCGGAGCTGGAGTTCAACGGGCTGAAGCTGCCCTTTGAGTTCGCCGTGGTGAGCCGCAACAGCGGCATCGTCTACAGCTCGGCGGGCTACGCGCCCCAGAACCAGCACCAGGTCTACAGCCAGGTGCTCTTCCCTGGCGACCCCGTGAGCCGGCAGAACTACCTGAGCATCACCTTCCCCACCAAGAACGACTACATCTTCTCGTCGATACGGTTCATGATTCCGTCGCTCGTGTTCACCGTGATTCTGCTGGTGGTGTTCATCTACACCATCATCGTGGCCTTCCGCCAGAAGCACCTCACCGAGATCAAGAACGACTTCATCAACAACATGACCCACGAGTTCAAGACGCCCATC
>CAMVDK010000261.1 GCA_947166165.1 uncultured Porphyromonadaceae bacterium | reverse complement strand
TTCGAGGGCAAAGCCCTCAACATTAGTGCAAATCTTGGAAGATTCAAAGCAAGGCCTTGATTTTTCCGATAGAAACTCCGGATGTGTTGTCCCCAGCAGCTCGAAGAGCTGGACAAGGCCGATGGCCTTGAACTGATTTGAACCCCAGGGCGCATGCGTCGAAGATGCATGTGGCCTGGGGTAGGCGATCGCATCTAAAGAGGGCCTCGAAGAGGGCCAACAAGCGTTATCACGTGAGTCTAAAGTCGCTCCAGTCGAGTCCTGCTCGCTCCACATGATTGCGGAATTCCGTCTCAAAGGGTTCGCGCTGGTGGTGCTCACGCTGCCGACCGATATATGCCGCCACCATCTCTCGGTCGCGCCGGGCATAACTGAACGCACCATACTCTTTGCCCCATCCATTAAATGCCGGGAACCACTCGGGATGCTTCTTGATCCACATGTTGCTGGACAACTTGATATCGCGCACCAAATCCGACAGGCATACCGAAGGGTGGAGGCCTACAAGCATGTGGATGTGATTCTCGATGCCATTGATGGCATGGCACACGCATTGTTTGTTCACTATCACCCCTGCGATGTAGCGATACAATGCCTCACTTGCGTTTTGAGGCAATGTCATCTGGCGCTGATGCGTGTTGATGACGATATGGAAGATGGCTGTGACTGCACTCATTATGATGATGTTGATAACGGTACAAAATTAGCAAAAAACATTGAAATAGGCAAACAGCCATTCAGCTTGTTGGCCCTCTCCGAGGCCCAGGGCCGAGTAGTGCGCTATCCCCAGGCCACAAGCGTCTCCGACGCTTGCGCCCTGGGGTTCAGTTCAATTCAAGGCCTCTGGCCTTGTCCAGCTCTCCGAGCTGAGACGCTGGGGGTGGGGACAATACATCTATAATAGCCATTCCGAAACGCCGCCTAATTTCGAGGGCAAAGCCCTCAACATTAGTGCAAATCTTGGAAGATTCAAAGCAAGGCTTGCTTTTTCCGTCGGTTTGCTGTAATTTTGCACTCATGAACACTCATGACATCAATCCTGAATTGCGGGCCTACGTCGAGCAGTCGATACTGCCGCTCTACGATGGCTTCGACGCCGCCCACCAGCGCGAACATGCCCTGATGGTGATTGGCCAGAGCCTCGCCATTATCGACGACCTGCGCAGCCAGGGCGAGCCGGTGGACCCCGACATGGCCTACGCCACAGCCGCCTACCACGACACCGGCCTGACCGAAGGGCGGGCGACGCACCACCTGGCCAGCGGCCGCATCGTGCGCGCCGACAGCCGGCTGCGCCAGTGGTTCACCGCCGGGCAAATCGAGACGATGGCCCAGGCCGTGGAAGACCACCGCGCCTCGGCCACCACCCCGCCGCGCAGCATCTACGGCCGCATCGTGGCCGAAGCCGACCGCATGATCGACCCCGAGCTGGTGGTGCAGCGCACCATCCAGTATGGCCTCGACCACTATCCCGGGCTCAGCCGCGAGGAGCACTACCGGCGCACCGTGGCCCACCTGCATGAGAAGTACGGCCGCCAGGGCTACCTCAAGCTGTGGTTCGCCAATAGCCCCAACGCTCCCCGCCTCGAGCGCCTGCGCCAGCTCATCGACCAACCTACAGCCCTCCGCGCCCTCTTCGACCAGCAGTACCCTGCGCTGATGAAGCAATAAAAGGTGGGGGCTATGAATTGCAAAAAAGTAATGAATGGTTTTGGCCGCCTTGGGTTGCTTGCTGGCATCTTTTGCCTCAACTGCTGTTTCAATCAAACAACCTTAAACAACATACAAACAACCATAACAACATCATTCATAAAAAGTTGTTCAAGTTGTTGCTTGTTGTTTGATATTCGTACCGTGGCCCGCTACTGACTGGCGCAGCTTGAGCCAAAACCTGCTCAGCAATCAAGCCCAATTCGGGTCAAGGAATTTATAGAACCCACCTAAAACGGAATCCGCGACGCGCAGAATGGACTGTGCGTCGCGGAAGTGATACGGCGGAGCCGGATCGCTCCTATTTCGTTTTCGACGAGCGACGGCGGCGGGTGGCGGGCTTGGAGGCGTTGGCCTCGTCGGCCACGATGGCGCGGCAGTCGTCGAGCGTCAGGGTGGCGGCGTCGGTTTTGCGCGGAATTTTGTAGTTCTGCTTCTTGTAGCTGATGTAGGGTCCGTAGCGGCCATTGAGCACCTGCATTTCGGGCTCCTCGTCGAAGGTCTTGAGCACCTTTTGCTGCTCGGCATTCTGCTTGGCGTCGAAGAGCTGCTGCGCCTGCTCGAGGGTGATTTCGAGCGGAGCGATGTCCTTGGGCACCGAGGCGTAGGTCTTTCCGCACTTCACATAGGGCCCGAAGCGGCCAACGGCCACGGTGACCTCTTCGCCGTCGATGGTGCCCAGGGTGCGTGGCAGCTCGAACAGCCGGAGCGCGTCGTCGAGGGTGAGCGTGGCCACGCTCTGGTCCTTGAGCAGCGACGCGAAGCGCGGCTTCTCGTCGTCGTCGGTGCTGCCCAGCTGCACCAGGGGGCCGTAGCGGCCTATCTTCACCGAGACGGGTTTGCCGGTCTTGGGGTCGGTGCCCAGCTGCCGCTCGCCCACTTTGTGCTCGAGGCGCATGGAGGCCACTTGCTCGATGCTGGGGTGGAAGTCGTGATAGAAGCGTTCAATCTCGTGGTTCCACTGCTCCTGGCCTTCGGCAATCTCGTCGAAGTTGCTCTCGACGCGCGCGGTGAAGTTATAGTCCATGATGCCGGGAAAGTACTGCATGAGGAAGTCGTTGACAATCATGCCGGTGTCGGTGGGGATGAGTTTGCCCTTCTCGGCGCCCACGAGTTCGGTTTTGCGGGTGGTGGTGATGTTGCCGCCGGCGTCGAGGGTGATGATTTGGTAGGGTCGCCGCTCACCTTTCTTCTCGCCCTTCTCGACGTATTCGCGTGCCTGGATGGTGGAGATGGTGGGGGCGTAGGTGGAGGGGCGGCCGATGCCGAGTTCTTCGAGTCGGCGCACGAGCGAAGCCTCGGTGTAGCGGATGGGCTGCTGCGTGAAGCGCTGCGTGGCCGTGACCTCGACGAGCGTGAGGGTTGTGCCTTTGTCGAGCCGCGGCAGCACGTGCATGTCGCCGGAGGGGTCGGCACTGTTGGCCTCGTCGTCGGTCGACTCCATGTAGACCTTGAGGAAACCGTCGAACTTGATCACCTCGCCGGTGGCCACAAACAGCTCGTCGCGCTGGCTGACGGCCATGTCGATGGTGGTGCGCTCGAGTTCGGCGTCGGCCATCTGCGAGGCGATGGTGCGCTTCCATATCAGGGCGTAGAGTTTCTTCTCCTGTGCCGTGCCGCCTATGGTGTGCTTGCTGATGTAGGTGGGGCGGATGGCCTCGTGGGCCTCTTGGGCACCCTTGCTGGTGGTGTGGTAGCGGCGGGCCTTGTAGTAGGCGGCGCCGATGTTGTCGTTGATTTCCTGCTTGATGGTGCCCATGGCCAGCGAGCTGAGGTTGACCGAGTCGGTACGCATGTAGGTGATGTGTCCGGCCTCGTAGAGTGCCTGGGCCACGCGCATGGTCTGGCTCACCGAGAAGCCGAGCTTTCGCGAGGCCTCCTGCTGCAGAGTGCTGGTGGTGAAGGGAGGCGCGGGGGTCTTTTTGACTGGCTTGACGCTGACATCGGCCACGGTGAAGGTGGCGCTCTTGCAGTGCTCCACAAATTGCATGGCCTCGCTTTGTGAGTGCATGCGCCGGTCGAGCTCGGCGGCCACGGGGGCGTCGGCACCCTGCGGCAGCAGCTGGGCGGCGATGCGGTAATACTCCTCGCTGGAGAACTGCTTGATTTCGTTCTCGCGCTCGGCAATCAGGCGCACGGCCACGCTCTGCACGCGCCCGGCCGAGAGGCCTGGCCTGATTTTGCGCCAAAGCACCGGCGAGAGTTCGAAGCCCACGATGCGGTCGAGCACCCGCCGCGCCTGCTGGGC
>CAMVDK010000260.1 GCA_947166165.1 uncultured Porphyromonadaceae bacterium | reverse complement strand
ACTGGAACGACCCACGCCCGAAAGTGAAAGTGGGCGTCATCCTCGACCGCGACACACGCACCATCAAAGAATGGAAAACGGTGGCCGACTGAATGCCGCAAGACCAATCTCTCATCCAAACCTCCCTCGGCAGGGAAAAGTGAAGACAACAAAGGACAAGTAACGCCCCTCGGACGCGGCAATGCGTTGACAACGAGCGGGCTTTAATCAATAAATGATTTCAGACTTTTTACACCTCATGAAAAAGACTTTTATTCTCAGCCACCTTTTGCTCGGCTGCGTATGGATGGCTGCTCATGGCAGCAACACCATCACGCTCAATGGCGAGGATTATGCACTCGACACCTTGTTTCACAACGTGGTGGGTCCGGGCACGACGCAGACCTCGCTGTGGCTGCACAACGATGAGCACCGTCTGCGTGTGTTCTATGCCACAATGGACATGACGAACCCCTATCTGTCGCTGCACGGCGTGAGCGCCTGCGACAAGCTGGCGGGCAACGAGACCATCAGCGGCATGGCCGAGCGCAAGAGCCGCCCGGGAGCGCGCTATTTTGTGGGCATCAATGGCGACTTTTTCGAAACGTGGGGCACCACTTCGCGAGGGGTGTCGCAAGTGGGGTCGCCAGTGGGTTCGACGGTGTGCGACGGCGAGATATACCGCACCCGCTACAACACCACGAAGTATAAGAACTTCATCGTCGACAATCAGGGAGCGCTCTACATCAACCCCTTCCGCTATAGCGGCACCATCACGGCACCCGACGGCACCACGGCCACGCTGGCAGCCATCAACAACAATGCCGGGGGCAACCCCAACGCCGTGACCATCTACAACAACCTCTACTACGGCAGCACCGACGAGACGGGCGGCTGCGAGGTGACGGCGCTGGTGGCTATTGGCGAGACGTTTAAGACGGCCGGCACGTTCCACTTGGTGATTACCGGCAATCCCAGCACGGCCGGCGACATGACCATCCCCGACGACGGCTACGTGATTCACGGCCATGGCACGGCCGCCAACCTGGTGAAGAAGCTCAAAAAGGGCGACATCATCACCATCGACGCCTCATGGAAGTACGGCAACCTGAGCGTGACACCCACGCAAGTGCTGTCGGGCAACCCCAAGGTGCTGGCCGACGGCGTGATTCTCAACACCGAAGGCGACCGCGACGACGCAGTGGAGATGTATCCTCGCGCGTGCATTGGCTACGGCGACGGCGGCAACAAGGTGTACTTCTGTGTGGTCGACGGCCGTTCGCCCATCTCCGACGGCGTGCGCACCACCGCACTGGCGGCCATCATGAAGTATGCCGGGGCCACCGACGCCATGAACCTCGACGGCGGCGGCTCGTCGGAGCTCTATACCAGCGCGCTGGGTGTGCGCAACAAGCCCTGCGACGGTCAGGAGCGCGCCGACGGCAACGGGTTCTACTGCGTGAGCAGCGCTCCCGACGACGACGTGGTGGCCTCGATACGCTTCCAGGACTTCAGCATCACCTTGCCGCAATATGGCGTCTACACGCCTCACTTCTATGGCTACAACCAGTATGGCATGCTCGTCGACACCGATGTGCAAGGCGTGGTGCTCTCCTGCCCCGAATCGCTGGGCACCATCCGGAACGACTCCACGCTCCATGTGACCGGCACCGGCGTGCACACGCTCACAGCCACGCTGGGCCACGCCCAGGTCTCGATGCCCGTAGTGGTGGTGAGCAGCGCAGTCGACGACATCGAGTTCACCCACGAGCACATCATCAACGACGCCATGCGCGACTACACCGTGCAGGTGCAGACCACCGTGGGCGGCCAGGTGATGGCCATCGGCTCCAACATGCTCGCCTGGCGCAGCGAGAATCCCGACATCGTCGCCGTCGACGAGAACAGCGGCACGCTGCGGGGCCTGCGTGATGGCGAGGCCATCGTGATAGGCAACCTGGGCCAGGTGGCCGACACGCTGACCGTGACCGTGGAAATCCCCGAATCACACACCATGCTGGCCGACAACTTCGACCCCACCACCTGGAGCATCAGCCAGCGCGTGGGCACCGAAGGCCACGCCACTGCCCTCGACGGAGGCGGGCTGCGCTGGGACTACACCTCGGCCACGGGACGACTGCCCCGCATCCTGCTCGAGAAGAGTGTGCGGCTGTGGAGCATGCCCGACACACTCCGCCTGCACCTCAACCCCGGCACGGCACCCGTCAAGCAGGTGCAGTTCGGCCTCTACGCAGGCAACAACCGCATCGCCTACGCCATGGTGGTGCCCACCGAGATTGTGCCCGAACAGGACATGGTGGTCGACCTGCCCATGGCGCAATGGATGAATCCCGACGATATTGGCAACTACCCCATCACCCTGGCAAGCATCGACATCAACATGAATGCCACAAGCGCGGGCCAACCGCTCTACTTGACCCTCAACCGTCTGGAAACCATCTACGCCCTGGTGCCCGACACTCCGAAGCCCGTTGGCGACATCAACGGCGACGGCAGCGTGGATGTGGTAGATGTGAACGAAATCATCAACTTCATCCTCCGCGACCAAGACCCGAGCACCATGCCTCAAGCCGATGTGACGGGCGATGGCCTGATCGACGTGGACGACATCAACGCCATTGTCAACATCATCCTGAATCAATAGGTGATGATAGCCCTTTGCGACGCGATGGGCGGCCCCATTCGGAACGGGACCGCCCATCGCGTGCGTTTTGTGATTCGGGTGAGCCGTTCGCACGGCTGTTGCCCCCCACCCGCGGCTACGGCTTGTACTTTGCTTTGACGATTTCGTAGGAATTGCGTGTGAGCTGTCGCAGCAGGCCGTCGGGGGCCGCTGTGGCATCGACGCCTATCCAGTGCTTGGCTGGCAGGTTGAACGGCCGGCCTATGCAGTCGTGCTCGCACCGCAACTGCTCCACGCGCTCGGGCTGGCACTTGAGGGTGACCACGCCAAAGTTGTCGCAGTCGAAAAAGGCGAACATGTGGCCGTGCACATAGAACACCAGCACGCTGCAGGCGCTGCGGAAAGCGGTAAAGGGCATTCGCTCCTCCACATCGTTGCCCATCGAGAGGCAGCAGTCGCGATAGTCCTCAATGTTCATGCTCAAACTCTTGCCAGATCTCCCCCCAAGGTCAAAGCTTGGCCACGATGTCGGCGATGCGGGCCTTGACGGCGTCGGTCTTCTGCTCGTCGTTGTTGGCTGTCACGATGCCGGCGTCGGCCGCACCCCAGTAGTTGCAGATGTCGCGGTACTCGGCCTTGGCACCGTCGTAGACGCCGGGCGAATACGACGACAGGAGCAGCGCCATCTTCTGCACCTTGGCGGGCTTGCCCACGCAGTACATTCGCTGGATGGGTGCCTGCAGCTGTGCGCAGAGGGTGAAATAGTAGATGGGGGCCGCCAGCACGAGCACATCGGCCTGGGCCATGAGCGGATAGAGCTGCTGCATGTCGTCGTTCTGGATGCAGGCGCCATTGCCCTTGGTGTGGCAATACTCGCAGGCCAGGCATCCAGCAATCTTTTTGTGCGACACGTCGACGAGCGTGGCTTGGTGGCCGGCCGCCTGGGCGGCGTTTTTCATCTCCTCGGCCATCCAGGCCGTATTGCCCTTGGCGCGAGGCGAGGCTTGCAGAATGAGAATGTTCATAATTTTGTTGTTTATTGGGTTAATCATTGAGTCCACTTTTTTCATTAGTCTGCAACCACTTTCCAATCGCTGATGGTGCGCGTGTCGCGGTCGAGGATAACGCCCACTTTCACTTTCGGACGCGGGTCGTTCCAGTAGGGGATGAGGTAGTTCTTCTCGTCGATCTGCGCCAGGGCGTCGTCCACTGTGGCTGCGCCGTCGATTTTCAACTCCAGCACATAGATGCACTCGCGAGTGCGCATCACCACGTCGCAGCGGCCCTTGGCGTTCTTCACCTCGGTGTCCACGTTGATGCCGATGGCGTCGAACAGCACGTG
>CAMVDK010000259.1 GCA_947166165.1 uncultured Porphyromonadaceae bacterium | reverse complement strand
TTTTTGGCGTTCGATCCTGCCCCACTGGAGCTTCTTCTTACGATAGCCGATGAAGTGTTGCTCGTGTAAATCATGGGCTTCACGCCATAATGGCGCTGCACCAGCTCGGCAAACTCAGCCAGGAAGTCGCGCGCCTGCTGCGGCCTCCACTTCACGCCCAGCTCGGGCACGTCCTCGATGTCGATCACGGGTATCAGGTCCTGCTCGCCGCGCTTGACGCGCGAGGCGAAGAACTGGAACTGCGTCTTCACCGGGCAGTTGGGGTTGAGGAAGTGGTAGCTGCCCACCTTCAGGCCGTGCTGGCGGGCGGTGGCGAGGTTGTGGTGGTAGTTCTTGTCGGGTTTCGAGCCGTTGGACGCGCGCACGTAGACGAACTGCACGCGTCCGTCGCGGGCCACGGTGGCCCAGTCGATGCGACCCTGGTGATGGCTGATGTCGATGCCGTGGAACTGCTCG
The DNA here is from genome assembly GCA_947166165.1 of uncultured Porphyromonadaceae bacterium. GTDB lineage: Bacteria > Bacteroidota > Bacteroidia > Bacteroidales > Muribaculaceae > Sodaliphilus. The sequence continues at coordinate 3,528 of CAMVDK010000259.1, read as the reverse complement.
GCCGCGGTGGCCGGGCATGGCATCAAAACGACCACGAGCAGAGCCACCGCGGCAAGCAGCCACTGGCGGCAGCGTGGCATGGTGGAACCATCGACGCGAAAGGCATGATGCGAGCGGCGCGATGCGATGTTGCGCCGCCATGCGGCACCCGTGTCCCGCATCCCGCACCGTGCTTTTCGCGTTGTGTCAGTCATTGTCGGCCGAGCTCTTGTTGGTCTTGCGCGAGCGTGTGCTCTGCCTGATGCTCGTGCCCGTCTGCCCGAGCCGGCTTTGCTGCACCGTTTGCCGCTGTTGCTGCTGCCGTTGCTGCTGTTCCTGCTTGACGGCCTGCTGCTTGGCCTGCTGTTGTCGCTGCCGCTGCTCCACCTCGGCCTTCTTCTGCTGCTGTTCGGCCTGCCGGCGCTCTTGCTCGGCCTTCTGCTTGGCGGCCTGCTCGGCGAGCTTGCGCTGGTGCTCCTGTTCCTTCTGCACCTCTTGCTGGTGCTTGCGCGCCTCTTCCTGACGCTTCTTCTCGTCTTTCTTCTTTTGCTCTTCGAGTTTCTTTTGCTGGTCGTGGGCCTGCTGCATGGCCTTCTTGCGCTGCTGCTCCTCGAGTTTGCGCTGCTTTTCGGCTTGCTTGGCCTCCTCTTCCTTCCGGAGCTTCTCGGCGCGTTCGCGGGCTTTGCGCTCTTTTTCTTGCTGTTTTTTGAGTTCCTTTTCCTGCTTCTTCGACATGGCGGGGGCTTCCTTCACCTTCACCGAGCCGGGCTTTTCGCGTCCGGCCACGCTCTCCGATGCCGAGCGGCGGCGCGAGCCCATGCGGTTCTCCTTGATGAGGATGTTCTGCAGTGAGCAGCCGCTGTTGAAGCACGACAGGTCGACCGGCGTGCTGATGCCGCCTATGCGCCCCTTTTCGCTGAACTGCCACAAAATCCAGTGCCCGCTGTCGAGCACCGGCTCGGTGGACGAATAGCGCGCGATGAAGAGCGGATAATCGGCAAAGGCGCGGCCCAGGATGTGGTTGAAGAAGTGCGAACTGGTGTAAATCATCGGGCGCACACCGTAGTGCTGCTCACAGAGGTCGGCGAAGAGCTTCACCGAGTCGCGCACCTGCTGGTTGCTCCATCCTTGTCGCACCTCCACATCGATGAGCGGCAGCAGGTCCTGCTCGTGCTTTTTCACGGAGCGGGTGAAATTGGCAAACTGGTCGCGGATGCGCGAGCCGGTGCGCAGAAAGTGGTAGCTGCCCACCTTGATGCCCACGCGGCGGGCATTCTCCAGGTTGTAGCGGTACACGTTCGACGTGTAGGTGGCCCCCTCGGTGGCTTTGATGTAGACAAACTGCACGCGGCCGTCGCGCGCCACAGCGTCCCAGTCGATGGTCTTCTGGTGGTCCGACACGTCGATGCCGTCGACTTGGGGCACACTCACATCTACTTTGGTCACATGCGCGGCACCGGGAAATGCCCACAAATAGAGGGCTGTCAGCAGGAATAGATATAGCGGTCTGATATGTTGCATGGTGGACTTCGGTTCGAGTTCAACGTGCAAAGTTACGAATAAAAGCCGGGTGCGCAATGGATATTAACAATTAACTCACGCCAATTAACAAATTCCCCCATGCGCAGTAACGAATCCAGCAGCCCTCAGTTTTCCCTCATGCCGGTTTTGCAGAAAGGAAACTATCGGTCTGTTGTCCCCTCGCGTCAAATCTTGAAAAGTTCAAGCTGGCTGAAGTATTTATGAACATCGACTTTCACAAAACAGGATTTAGTGTAATTCGCTTTTTAATGCGAAAATCACGAATTTAACTAATTATACGAATATCAGGCCTTGAAAAGGTCAAGCGGGTTGAAGACCCGATTTTGTGTTAAAGGTCATGCAAGTGCATCGAAGATGCGCGCAGCTTGGTCCAAGTCGAGAGCAGAGGAAGTGTGTTGAAGACGAATTTTGTGGCGGGTACAACTGACTGATAGTCGCCTTCAGAAATTGAGGTGGAGTTGCAAATGGGCAGAGAAGGGCATCGGATGCACAACAGATGCCCCTCAGAGAACAATTTTGGGAACTATGGATGTGTTGCCTCCAGCGAAAGGTCACAGAACCGCAAAACATCGATTGAGAAGCCCGGAGGGCGATATCTGAATAACCACGGAACAACGCACGGCGTTGGCCCGAGGGGGGTCATCAGCTATCGTAAATACCTCTGAATGAGACTACTGCGGTAGAGGCATTCCTCATCGACCTCGTATGGCCTCCTTCAGAGGCACTTTAGTTTCATCCGCTTCCCACTGGGCTACCGCTGTGCGGTACCCCAGCGTTATTAAAATGTTGCCCTTCGGGCAATTCTGCATTCCTTTCACGGCTCTGACACACTCTCGCTCGCCCTTTTCAAGGTCGGGGACAACAGGTAGATAATTTCCTCGAAGAGGGCGTTTCAGCGACCGGCAGTTGGCCCTCTACGAGGCCCGCTTTAGATGCGTGAGCCTACCCTCAGGCCACATGCATCTTCGACGCAGGCCACGACCTGGCTATTGCTGCTGGAAGGCGAGCAGCGCGGCTTCGGTGGTCTGGGCGTCGTCGGCGAGGGTGAGCCGCAGGTTGCGGTAGCGTCCGCGAGCCGACAGCTCCTGAAGCAGCGGGTAGACAGGCACCTCGCTGGTCCAGAAGTCCTTGCCCAGAAACACCATCGGGCTGGAGAATCCGAATGTGAGGTAGTGGTTCTGCACCGCGTCCTGGAAGACCTCCTGCAGGGTGCCGGCGCTGCCGGGCGTGTAGATGATACCGCCAAAGGCCTGCGTGAGGATGCAGTCCTCGCGGATGCTGTTCTCGAAGAATTTGGCGATGTGAGTGGCAAATGGGGTGGAGGGCTCGTGGCCGTAGAGCCAGGTGGGGATGCCCAGGCTGTGGTAGCGCTGCTGCGGGTATTGCCGCATCACGCCTAAAGCCGTGGCCAGCCATCCGTGGTCGCTGAACTTCGGTGCTGCGGCCAGCACGCTGAGGGCCTGCTCCAACTCTTGAGCCGAGCGCCCGGCCATCCAAGCCCCCAGATGGGTGGCTTCCATGGCCCCGGGTCCACCGCCGGTGAGCATGCAGAATCCCAGTTCGGTGAGCCTTTTGCTCAGCAGCACCGTCTGCCGGAAAGCCGGGTCGGTGCGCAGCAGCGAGTGGCCGCCCATCACGCCCACGCACCGGCGCATGTCGTGAGTGGCAAAGAAGGCATCCAGGGCCAGGTGCATGCCGTGGTCGTGAAGGGTGCGCGCCAGCGACTCCTCGACCACCGGGGGGCGCTTGCCGGTGGCGATGAAGTGGCTGTACACCCGCGAGTCGAAGCAGGTGGCGAAGCTGCCAGGCACCTCGGGGTCGTAGCCCTCGTAGAGGTCGGCGGCGGTGTAGAGCGTGCGGCGCGTCACGTCGTAGGGCACCGCTTTCAGGACTTTCATCACGCCCTGCAGTTCGTCGAAATCGGTCGATGTGATCATGATGTTGGAGTTTTTAATTTAGGTGGGTTCTATAAGCATAGCGACGTATGTGGGGAGAGCGCCAACTCTT
>CAMVDK010000258.1 GCA_947166165.1 uncultured Porphyromonadaceae bacterium | reverse complement strand
TACCATGCCGTGGTCGACATCCGCGAGAGCCGCGCCACCATCATCGAGACGCTCATCGCCGCCACCACCACCGCCACGGCCGACAACGCCCCGTCGGCCACGGCCACACCGGCCGAATATGAGCTGTCGAACCGCGAGACCGCCGTGCTTGTGCTCGTGGCCAAAGGCTTGACCAACAAGGAAATCGCCGACCAGCTCAACGTGTCGCCGCACACGGTGATGAGCCACCGCAAGAACATCGTACACAAAACCGGCATCAAGAGTGTGGCCGGACTCACCGTCTACGCCATGCTCCACAACCTCATCGACGAGAGCGCCTTGATTTGAAACAACAACCCATCAAAACCCGATTATCCTCACCCCCATGCTTTTCACCCAATCGCTTGACCGCTTCGGTCAATACTGCATGTTCATGTGGCGCACTATAGGCGTGCCCGAGAAGTGGAAGGAGTTTTTCCGCCGCTATGCCGACGAGATGACCAAACTGGGCATCGACTCCGTGCCGCTCATCATCATCGTGTCGCTGTTCATCGGCTCGCTGTGCACCATCCTGATCAAGCTCAACATCAACAACCCGCTCATGCCTCGCTATGCCGTGGGTATGACCACGCGCGAAATCATCCTGCTCGAGTTCTCGTCGTCGATTCTGTGCCTGATCCTGTCGGGCAAAATCGGCAGCAACATCGCCAGCGAGATAGGCACCATGCGCGTCACCGAGCAGATCGACGCCCTCGACATCATGGGCATCAACTCGGCCAATTTCCTGGTCATGCCCAAAATCGCCGGGCTGGTGACCATCATGCCGTTCCTGGTGATCATCTGCATGGGCACGAGCCTGTTTGGCGGCTACCTGATTTGCATCCTCACGGGCATCGTCAGCACCGACACCTACATCTACGGCATCCAGACCATGTTCATCGAGTGGTATGTGTGGTTCGCCCTGATCAAGTCGCTCTTCTTCGCGTTCATCATCTCCAGCATCTCGGCCTACTATGGCTACACGGTGCAGGGTGGCTCCACCGACGTGGGCAAGGCCAGCACCGACGCCGTGGTGATGAGCAACATCATGATTCTCGTGGTCGACGTGATTCTCACCAAACTCATGCTCCAGTAACCTCCATCTCTCCTTAACGCCCCCACCACAACCACTATGATTGAAGTAAAAAACATCGAGAAATCGTTCAAGGACGCTGGCGGCATGCGTCAGGTGCTGTTCGGCATCAACGCCACCTTCTACGACGGAAAGACCAACCTGATCATCGGGCAGAGCGGCTCGGGAAAGACGGTGCTGGTCAAGAACATCGTGGGTCTGTTCAAGCCCGACGCGGGGCAGATTCTCTACGACGGTCGCGACATCACCGCCATGGACCGCCAGCAGCTCAAACTGCTGCGCAACGAGATTGGCATGCTCTTCCAGGGCTCGGCGCTCTTCGACAGCGAGACGGTGATGGGCAACGTGATGTTCCCGCTCAAGATGTTCTCCAAGCTCAGCCACGACGAGCAGCGCGAGCGGGCGCAGTTCTGCATCGACCGCGTCAACCTCACCGGCAGCGAGAACAAGTATCCCAGCGAGCTCTCCGGCGGAATGCAGAAGCGTGCCGCCATCGCGCGCGCCATCGCGCTCAACCCCAAGTACCTCTTCTGCGACGAGCCCAACTCGGGTCTCGACCCCAAGACGTCGATTGTCATCGACGAACTGCTGAGCGACATCACACACGAGTTCGGCATCACCACCATCATCAACACCCACGACATGAACTCGGTGATGGGCATCGGCGAGAACATCGTTTTCATCTACAAGGGCCATGTGGGCTGGATAGGCAACAAGGACGAAATCTACGACGTCGACAACGACGACCTGAACAACTTTGTCTACGCCACCGACCTGTTTCGCGACGTGCGCAAGTATCGCCGCGAACACGGCTACCGCAAGTCGTCCATCAAATAATCCCCCCTAATTCTCGCCGCCGCTGTGCCGTTGCGCCGGACTGTGGCGGATTCCTTGCGCCATGTGGTTCGTCTCGCTCGAGTTCGCTCTGTTCCTGCCTGTGCTGTGCGCTTGCTACTGGCTGTGCCCGGCGCGCTGGCGCAACGCGCTGCTGCTTGTGGCGAGTGTGGCCTTCTTCACCGCCCCGCCTACGGTGTGGCGCTGGCATGGGTGTACGCGGCCAGCTATGCTGCCGTGCGGCTGGTGGCCAGTCCTCAAGCCACGCGCGCCCGGCTGTGGCAAGGCGTGGCGCTGGTGGCGGCGCCGATGCTCTGGTTCAAGCTCAAAGCCCCCCTGGTCCATGCCCTGCTGCCGCCCGGGCTGTGGGACTCGCTGCCGGGACTCGGCTGGGCGCTCCCGCTGGGACTGTCGTGCTACACGCTGCAGGCGGTGAGCCTGGTGGTGGACGTCTACCGCCGCCGCACCCCACCCCACCGCTCGCCTGTCGACCACGCGCTCTACGTGTGCTTCCTGCCCACCGTGGCCTCGGGCCCCATCCAGCACTCCACGGCGCTCATGTGGCAAATCGACGGGCACCGCGGCGCCTTCGACGGCACACTGGCGCTCGCCGGGGCCAAACGGCTGGTGTGGGGACTGTTCATGAAGCTGGCCGTGGCCGACCGCTTCGGCATCTACGTGAGCTCGGTGCTCGACCACAGCACGCACTACAACTCGCCCACCGTGTTCATCGCACTGCTGTGCTTCACCGTGCAAATCTACTGCGACTTTGCCGGCTACTCGCTCATGGCCATCGGCACGGCCAACCTGCTGGGCTACCGCCTGCCCGACAACTTCAGGCGCCCGCTGCTGGCCGTGGGCATGAAGGAGCTGTGGACGCGGTGGCACATCTCGCTCTCGTCGTGGCTGCGCGACTACGTCTACATCCCCCTGGGCGGCAACCACACCTCACCGTGGCGCTCACGGGCCAACGTGATGGCCACATTCGCTGTGAGTGGCTTGTGGCATGGCGTGAGCCCGTCCTACCTGTGCTGGGGGCTGGGCCACGGGGTGGTTGTGGCCATCGACCACCTGCTGCCCATCAGCCGCCTGCGCGCCCACTGGCTGCCACGGCTGCTGACCACCGCGGCCACCATCGTCACGCTGAGCGTGCTCTGGGCGTTCTTCCGCAGCAGCATGCACCAGTCGCTCGACATCCTGCGCACGCTCTTCACCGCAGGATTCGACGGCGGATGGATGCTCAGCGACGAGCGCCAGGTGCGCACCACGCTCATCACCATGGCCGCAATGCTGCTTGTGGTGGCCGTCCACGACCTGCGCACCGAGTTCTTCCCCGGCGCCCTGGCCTCATGGCGGCGCGGCCGCACGCCTGCCGTCATGCTCTACTACGTGCTCCTGCTCGTGGCCGTGCTGCTCTTCGGCGTGCTCGACCCGGGACAGTTCATCTATCTGAGATTCTGAACTTACAACCTGCAACCAAGCTGGTTTTCGAAAACTATGAGGTATCGCCCAACCTACGCAACCAGTAATTGTGAATCGCTGAAGACAGAATTATAGACAAACGGACAAAAGCCTTTGACTTGAGTAGGCAAAAAGACAAAAGGATTTATTGAGACTGTAGAAGAAATGCTGTTGCTTATGTTCATATCACCAAAAACTTGTGTTCTTATGTCTTTCTCTGTCGATGCTGGCGAATTGTGCATTGTGAATTGTGCATTGAATAAATGAAGCGTTTTCTGCTCATCATCGCGGCCAGCCTGGCCTTGCTGGTGGCCCTCGACCAACTCGTGGGTCGCTGGCTCGACCACGCATGCGCCGCCACCACCACAGGCACTCAAGGCCGCGCCAACTACATCGTCGACAGCCTCAACGCCCCGATTGTGGTGTTCGGCTCGTCGCGGGCGCTGCACCACTACGTGCCGGCCATCATCGCCGACTCCACCTGCCTCGACTGCTACAACTGCGGCCTCGAGGGGCTGGGCGTCAAGACCACCTACGCCCTCGTGCGCGGCCTCACCCAGCGCTACGAGCCGCGGCTCATCGTGTTCGACCTGTTCTACAATATCGC
>CAMVDK010000257.1 GCA_947166165.1 uncultured Porphyromonadaceae bacterium | reverse complement strand
GCGAGCGTGCTCTGCATCTCAAGATTTGCTTCCGAATAGTTGAGGCTGATGCTGGAGGCCAGGATGGGGGTCACGGTCACGGCGCAGGTGGCGCTCAGGTTGGTGCCGTCGGCGGTGGTGGCGGTGATGGTAGCCGAGCCTACGCCGCGGGCCGTCACCAGGCCGGTGTTGCTCACGGTGGCGATGGCGGTGTTGCTGCTCGTCCACGTCACGCCGCGGTTGGTGGCGTTGCTCGGCAGCACGGTGGCCGTGAGCTGACGTGTGCCGCCCACGGTGATTGTGGCCGAAGTCGGGCTCACGCTGACGCTGGTGGCCAGACGGGGACTGACGGTGACGATGCAGGTGGCCGTGAGGTTGCTGCCGTCGGTGGTGGTGGCCGTGATCACGGCCGTGCCCTGGCCCACGGCGGTCACCACGCCGTTCTGGTTGACGGTGGCCACGCTCGTCTTGCTGCTGCCCCAGGTCACGGTCTGCGAGGCGGCACTGGGGGTGACGGTGGCCGTGAGCGTGGTCTGGTCGCCCACATAGGTGCTCAGCTCGCTGCGGTTGAGCGTGATGCCGGTGGCAATCGCTCCTGTCACGGTGACCGTGCACGAAGTCGGGACGCCCTCGTAGGCGTACTCATAGCCCGTGCCGGCCTCGATGAAGTCGAAACCGTTGATGGTGGCCGTGAGCGACCGCGAGGTGAGCCACGCCGCCGCCTTGATGGTGATGTTGAACAAGTGCTGCCGCGTGCCGGCCGGTATGCTCCGGGTCTTGGTGGTGTTGATGGCAAGCAGCCTGAAGTTGCCGTCCACAGTGCCGCTATCCACCGAGTACTGCGAGGCCGCGGTGGTGCCGTTGAACGCCGGCGAGAAGTCGATGTCGGTGGCCGTGAGGCCGTCGGGCAGCACCACGTCGGCCTGGAACATCCAGATGGGCATTGACGAGGTGAGGTAAACGGGCACGGTCTTCGTCTCGCCGGCGGCGATGCTGAAGTCTTCCATGAACAGGTAGTTCTGTGAACTGACCGGCGACTTCTTGACGAAGGTCACACCCTCGATGCACAGCCGCTGCCGGTTCACGCGATAGGGCCGCTGCGACTGCGCCCACGCCATGGCAGTGCACAGCACCGCCAGCAGCAGGAGCAGGGATTTCTGTTTGAATGTTGTCATTGTTGTCTATTGTTTATTTATCTTTTCGGAACAAAACGGTAACGCCATAGCAAACGGCCACACACTTGCCAATGCCATGCATACCGGAATCAATATCAAATCGGTCTCTGCCCAGTCTTGTCACCGGTTGTTCGGTCTGAATATGACGGGCGAATCGCTGTCGTCGCTATGACGAGGTTGATGCAATGCGCTGCTCGCGGTGAGCTCGCCGATTATCGCCTTGAGAATGTACTGGAAATCGTTGAACCCTTTGCTGATGTTGGTTTCATGCATCACATTCACCCAGCTGTCGAGCGCATTCCAATTGCCGCCGTGGTCGCAGGTGCCATTGGGGGCAAACAAGACCAGCCGGCGTCCCGACGGCAAAGTGTTCCACTTGCTGGCCAGTTCGTCGAGGGTGACGCTGGCGTAGGTCCCAATCAGATAGGGTGCGTCGGTCCAAAGGATGACCACCTGGCGATGGTGTCCGTCGTCCACGCCCCAGTCGCTTTTATTGAACGCCGCCTGCAGCGCCTCAAGACCGCTCTCGGGCGTGTCGCCGCCTCCATTGGCACGAAGGCTGTTGACAAAGGTCTCGAAGGCCGTTGCCTGGTCGGGCAGCGTGAATGTGGCACTCTTTTCGAGCCAGCTGGCGTCTTCGTTCTTGTCGCGGAAGCCAATCACCTGGGTGGTGAGTGCGCGCAGCTCGATGCCCTGGTTGGAGCAACAGGCTTTGAACTGGTCGTAAAAAGCAATGGCATTGTTCTTCACCGTGCCAATCACGTCGCTCATGCTTCCGGTGACATCGATGCACATCACCACGTCGACCGACAGCGTGTGCATGGCGCGCTTCACCAATCGCAGTCCAGTTTGATTGTTGCTTGATGTGGCAGCCGACGAGAAGCGGTACGAAGTGCGGCAACTGCGCTCGGTGTCGTTCCAGCAGCCGCCACGCACGACGCGTTTCGAGCCTGTCGACGGCCCGGTGGGATTGGTGAGCGCACTGCTACCGTAGGCGCCATACCAGTCGGCGCACCATTCGCCCACATTGCCGCTCATGTCGTAGAGTCCCAGCTCGTTGGCCTGCTTCTGCGCGACAGGATGAGTGGCCGAACCGCTGTTGCTGTAGTACCAGCCCACATTGCCCAGCGTGGCATCGCCGGCATATTTGCTCCCATTGCTCTTGTTGCCACCTCGCGCGGCATATTCCCACTCAGCCTCGGTCGGCAGGGCGAAGGTCTCGCCGGTGAGTTCGTTGAGTTTGTTGATGAAGGTCAAGCACTGGCTGTACGACACTTTTTCCACCGGGCGTTGCAGATTGCCCGTGAAGCCGCTCGGATTGCTGCCCATCACGGCCCTCCAAAGCGCCTGCGTGACCTCGGTGGTGCCGATGTAGTAGTCCGAAAGGGTCACCTGGTGGGTGGGGGCCTCGTCGGTCTGCGCGTCGCTGCCCTGCTCGGAGGTGGCGCCCATGGTGAATGTGCCGCCATCCACCTTGGTCATGGTGAACGAAACGCCGTTCACCGTGTAGGTGCGTGAGTTCTTGAGCACCAGGCGCAGTCCCATGTTGGTGTAGACGTCGCTCTCGGCGCATTGGCCACGCATCGACACGCGGGCATAGTTCTCGGCGTAGTTGTAACTGCCGCCACGCAGCACATGATAGGTGCCCGTGGCTGGTCCGGCGGGATTGACCTGGGCGCTGCTGGAGTAGGTGCCGACCCAGTCCTGGCACATCTCCCACACGTTGCCGCTCATGTCGTACAGGCCCAACTCATTGCGCTGCTTCTGCGCCACTGGATGGGTGGTGGAGCTGCTGTTGTTCTTGTGCCAGGCCACGTTGTCGACGGTGTTGCTTCCGGCATACTTGTAGTGGTTGGAGCGGTTGCCGCCACGGGCGGCATACTCCCACTCAGCCTCGGTGGGCAAGGCAAAGTTCTCGCCCGTGAGCGCATTGAGCTTGGCGATGAACTGCTGCGCCTGCGTCCACGACACACCCTCAACAGGGCGGTTCGTGTCGCCGGCGAAATTGCTCGGGTTGGTGCCCATCACGGCCTGCCACAGCGCCTGCGTGACTTCGGTCTCGCCGATGTAGTAGTCCGAAAGGGTCACCTGGTGGGTGGGCTTCTCGTTGCTGCCGGTGTCGCTGCCCTGCTCGGAGGTGCCGCCCATGGTGAACGTGCCGCCCTCCACCTGCACCATCCGGAACGTCACACCACCCACGGTGAACGTCCGCGTGATGTTGCGGCCCAGCATCACGTTGACCACCTTGTTCAAGTCCTGCACGTTCACCCGGCCGTCGCCGTTCACGTCGGCCGTGCTCCACGACGCGCGCCCCAGGATGGTGTTCACCACCCGGTTCACGTCGTTGATGTCGACCACGCCGTCGCCGTTCACGTCGTAGACCGACGCACCCGCCGGCAATGCGGCCAGCGACAGTAGCGACATCAATGATAGTAGTTTTTTTCTCATGTTCGATTGATTTTTGTATTTGAATTATTGTTCTCTTACTTTAAGATATACTTCATGTGCGTTTTGTAACCCTCTCCCCCGGCATTGCCTCAAAGCCCTGCCGGAAATGGAGCCGCCGCCATCAATCCGCCTCCGGTCACATGGCCAGGCGGAGGCCCTGGCTGAGGATGAGGTCGTAAGGATTGATGCCGCTGCGGTACGCCACGCGGCAGCACGCAGCACCGTTGTACCATCCGCCACCACGTCGCACCCTATACAACCCGCTGGCCGGCCCTACGGGGTTGGTCTGCGCTTCGCTTCGATAACTGCCCAAAAAGTCGTGGCACCATTCCCACACGTTGCCGCTCATGTCGTAGAGGCCCAGCTCGTGAGGCTGCTGAAAAACACCTAGAGCAACCAAAATCACGTTATCATGGGCAAAT
>CAMVDK010000256.1 GCA_947166165.1 uncultured Porphyromonadaceae bacterium | reverse complement strand
CTTATTATATTATAGAGGGCGGCTGGTGGAGCTAGTTTTTCTAGTTTTACTAGTTTTTCTAGGTTTACTAGGTTTTACTAGGTTTTCTAGACCTTCTAGATTCTCTTGACTATCGTGGGGGTTTTAATAACGTTCACTTTTCGCTTTGCTTTTTTGGCTGGTTTGCGCTATCTTTGCAGTCTTATTTGCTGGATGATGCCTTACGGACTGGTTGACTGCAATAATTTCTATGTGTCGTGCGAGCGGTTGTTTAATCCGGACTTGAACGGCAAGGTTGTGGTTGTTCTGTCGAACAACGACGGCTGTGTTGTGGCCCGCAGCAACGAGGCAAAGGCCCTGGGCATACCCATGGGCTGCCCGGCGTTCAAGATTCGGGAATACACGCGTGAGCCAGTGATTCAATTATCGGGACGGCACACGGTGTATGGCGACATCTCGCGGCGTGTGATGGCCATCATGGGGGCTGAAGTCGAGGACCTGGAGGTGTACTCGGTGGATGAGGCGTTTTTCACGTTGCCCTACGATGATGTGGAAAGCAACCACACCTTTCTGGCCGGACTGGTGAGAAAGATCTACAAGTGGGTGGGCATACCGGTGAGCATTGGCTTTGCGCCGACACGCACGCTGGCAAAGATTGCGTCGCACATCGCCAAGAAGGACCGCCGGATCACCGATGGCGTGTACTGGCTGATGCGCCCCGAGGCCATCGACATCATCCTGCGCCGCACGCCGATTGGCGATGTGTGGGGCATAGGCCGCCGGCTTCGCGAGACGCTTCAAAGCCGCGGAGTGACCACAGCCGCCCAGTTTGCGGCGATGCCTCCGTCGCTGGTGAGGACGCTGTTCAGCGTGACCACCGAGCGCACGCAACGCGAGCTGCTCGGACAGGACTGTGTGGCGCCGAGTCCGGTGACGATGGCCCACAGCTCGATTATGAACTCGCGCACCTTTGCGCGCCTGATCACAAAACGGAGCGAGGTGCAGGCCGCTGTGGTGGTGTTTGCAAAAATGTGCGCCAAGCGTCTACGCGACGAGCACGCCGTGGCGGGCATGGTGACGGTGTATGTGCGCGGCGACCGGTTCAGGAAGGATGTGCCGTTCTACGCCAATTCGTGCCAGGTGCGGCTGTTGACGCCATCGTCGTCGACCATGACCATCGTGGGTCAAGCCCTGGCTGCGTTCGACAGCATCTACCGCGACGGGTTCGGCTACCGGAAGGCTGGCGTGCTGCTCACCGAGATCAGGAGCAGCGAGGCGGTGCAACTGGATTTGTTCGACAAGCACGACGAGGGTAAACAACGCAGGCTGATGGAGGCCATCGATGGCATCAACCAGCATTACGGCACGCAAGTGGTGACCTTGGCTCCCGACGACCCCGCGGGAGAATGGCGGCCGGAACACACCCACACGCAGCAAGGCAGCCGCACGCTGCGGATCTACACGGGCTTCAGGCCGCAGCAGCTTTGACCGACGGCTACCAGCGCTTGAGCGTGGCACGGCGCTGCTCGAGTTCGGCATAGACGCGCCGGTAGGTGGCCATGTTTTTCGGTATCAGCGTCTGGCAATAGCCGGTGCCCTTGCTGTTGTAGAGCTTAGCCAGGTCGATGTAGTGCTTTCCATTGCCACGCTTGATGTGGAACACCTCGGCTTCGCGCTTCTTGACGATGTCGCACTGCTCGGAGCGGCGGTCGGCGCCACGCCCTTGCAGCACCTCGGGCACTCCCCCATCGCCGGTCCAGCAGGCAAAGGTGTCGGCGCAGGGTGGATAGCCCAGCGCTATCCACATGGTGGTGAGTCCGGGATGCTCGCCTGGGAGTACGCCCTCGATGACCACCGAAGCCGTGCTGATGGCGCGGGGGATGAAGTCCTGGTCTACCACCCACTGCTCGGAATAGGTGTAATCCTTTCCCTTGAGGCTGTGATAGAAAGTGCGCGAGATGACCTCGGTGAACAGCGAAGGCGTGATGTTGCGGCTGGCGATGTAGGGTTCGAGCAGGTGCTTCTCGTTCTCGTGTCGGATGTATCCGCTGCCCTCGTCGGGCCGTCCGCTCAGGGAGTAGTTGGTGCGTGTGAGAATGCCGGAAGGCTCGGCGGCGAGGTCGTATTTGCGATAGGTGAAATTGCCCGTCTCGAAGTAGGCACCGTTGCCCAGGGCATCGATGACCCCGAAGTTGGCCTCAACGCCCATTGGTTTGTGCCACTGTTGCAGCACCCGCTCAAAGTCGTCGACCGTTGTGCAGCGCTCGAGTGCATAGCGCATGACGACGCCTTCGCGGTCCATGTCGGCTTCGGGCACATTGTCGTTGTTGAGGTTGTAGGATGCGGTGTTCATGATGGCAAACCCTCGCTCGTTGAAGCCCATCCAAGCGGCAGTGTCGCGGGTGTCGCGCGCATCGAAGAGAGCCACGAACTCCAGCAGTCCGTCGTGGGCTTTGTGCCGCTCCACGCGGTTGTCCTGACATCCGGTGTCGCGGTTTTTCCACAAGAGCGGTCGGCCGTTGGTGGTGAGCCGTCCGCTGACGATGGCCGATGTGCACGCATTGCCAGCCACTACAGCGGCCAGCAACACAAGCGAGAGCATGATTCGTTTCATTGCCACAGTATTGGAGAATTAATCGCTATGCGCCGTCAGCACATCATTTTCTTCTTTTCCACAGTTTCCAGAACAAGCGCGTTGCGCGCCATCCGAGCAGCATATAGTCGGCCGTCTTGAGGCCGGAGATGGTGTTGCCACTGAACAGCAGGCCTCTGACGCCATTCTGATTCACATTGTCGCGCATGCCTTCCAGCACATGGTTGATGCGTTCGCGTCCCACTTCGCGCTTGACGAGCGCCATCATGCGTTTGAGGCGGAGTTCGTCGAGCGTCATGCCGCGCCAGGCTTCGGCGTTGGCCTGCTGGCGGGTGGCACCGACGGGGGCGGTGTTGGTGGCATTGTCATTCATTGTCATCGGGGTTTAGAAACAGTTTGGTCAGGAAGCGCGCAATGGGGTCGATGATGAGCGTTTTACGGAAAGCGGCCACCATTACGATGGCCAGCAGCAGCACCGCCGCCACGATGAGATTACCGCTCCACTCGTTACCGGTGAACTCTGCCACAATCATCACCAAAGTAGAGGCGAGATAGAACAGGACAAAAGCTGCCAAAATGGCAACCACTGCCACAAAGGCGATCGACGAGAGCAGAACCGCCATCTTTTCGACCGCAGTGAGCTTGCTGTAGTTGAGCTCCAGCTTGAGGAAGCGCTTGCCCTCTTCGTAGAGTTGGCGATAGTCGATTTGATTGTTATCCATGAGCGCCCAAAATTACGAAAACCACGGGCATGCCGCCCCACACCCAGCAGTCGGCACACCTGTGGAATATTAAAAGAGATGTCTCAGTCCTCGATTTGCGCACTGATTTGACGCACGAGGCGCTCGACTTCATCGTCGCTGAAATCGATGCCTTTCTTCTTGAGCAAGTCCTTGATGCGAGCCCGGAGGTCCGACCCCTTTTCGGGAGCGAAGAGCAGTGCAGTGGCACAACCCACCACAGCGCCGCCAAGGAATGCGTAGAGAATGCTTAATTGCTTCATAATGAAAGAGGTTTAGACGTGTACTGATTAGTTGTTGATTTCCTCGGCGATTTCGTCGACGAGTTCATCCATTTTCTTACCCTTGAGGTTGACACCCTTTTCGCGGAGCAGGTCGGCAATGCGCGTACGCATGTCGCTGCCCTTCTCGGGAGCAAAAAGGAGACCCACAGCGGCACCAGCAATGGCGCCACCAACTACTGCCAGAATAATGTTGAGCGGTTTCATATCATTAAATCATTTAGGTTGTTAATAATTCCGTTATGGATATGTTTTGCAATAATCATGCCATTGCATGGCTCAAAATTAATGAGAATTTTCGAAATAGCCAAAAGAAAGCTGACAATTTTGAAAAAATTAGTATTTCGGCGGCAATGATGGCAGTTGGACGCGCTGCGTGCGGCACAACGGCCGATGCGCAGCTGCCGGCAGGTTGGCTCCGCCCAAATTACGCGGCACCTCGGAAGTGCAAAATCAAATTCGTTCC
>CAMVDK010000255.1 GCA_947166165.1 uncultured Porphyromonadaceae bacterium | reverse complement strand
CTTCAAGGAGCGCCACCCCGAGGCCACCGGCCCGGTGCTGGTGCACCGGCTCGACCAGGAGACGTCGGGACTGCTCGTTTTTGCCAAGGACAAGGCCACCCACAAGGAATTGCAGCGGCAGTGGGCCGAGCGTGAGGTGGTTAAGGAATATGTGGCGCTGCTCGACGGCACCGTGGCAGCCGACAGCGGCACCATCAGCCTGCCGCTGCGCCCCAATGCCGACGACCGTCCGCGGCAGGTGGTGGACTTCGACCGGGGCAAGCCCGCCACGACTCACTACCAGGTGCTTGAGCGCACACCGCAAGGCACCACGCGCGTGCGCTTCACGCCGCACACCGGACGCACCCACCAGTTGCGCGTCCACGCGTCGCATCCGCTGGGGCTGGGATGCCCCATTCACGGCGACAGGCTCTACGGCACCGCCGCCGAGCGGCTCATGCTACACGCGGCGCGCATCACCTTCACTCACCCGGCCACAGGCCAGACGGTCACTGTGCGGTGCTTGCTCGATCCGGCTTCTTCGAAACCCGTTTTTTGACGCCCCCCGCCGGATTGTAGGGCACGTGGAGCACATATTCGCAATAGTAACTGATGATGAGCGTGGTGAGCGGCAGGGCGATGATCAAGCCGATGAAGCCCAGCACATAGGCCCACAGCGACAGCGACAGGAACACAATGGCCGGGTTCAGACCCATGGCCGACTTCATGATGGCCGGGATGAGCACCATGTCCTGGATGAGCTGGCACAGGCAGTAGGCGCCTATGGTCCAGCCAAACAGCACCCAGAAGCTGCCGCCGGTGGCCACCGAGGCCACCAGACACAGGAATGCCGCCACCGGTATCGAAATCAGTTGCAGGTAGGGCACCATGTTCAGCACGCCTATCGACAAGCCGAAGACGATGGCCAGCGGAAGGCCGATGATGTAGAACTCGATGGCGAAAATGATGCCCACAAACAGCGACACCATGGCCTGGCCGCGGAAGTAGCGGCTCATGGTGTGCTGCACGTCGTTGATCACCTTGAACGCCGTGCGGCGGTACTTCGTCGGCACGGCCCCCTTGAAGCCGCGGCTCAGCTTGTCGAAGTCGAGCATCACGAAGAACATGTACAGCAGCACAATCAGCCACGAGGCGATGTTGAGCACCACGCTCAGCGTGCCGCCCACAAACGACCACGTGCCCGTGGCCAACTGGTTGATGAGTTTCATCCACTGCTCCTTGCTCAGCAGCGTGTAGAGCTGCTGCACATCCACGTATTGGCGGATGTAGTCGTGCACCGCCGCCGGGATGAGGGGCACGTTGAACGACGACTTGGCATACTTGGTGAGCATGCGGGCCATCTCGCCCACCTCGTCGACCAGATAAGGAATGAGCAGCCACAGCGCCAGCCAAATCACGCCCACCACCACGAGCAGCGTCAGCACCACCGACACCGCGCGGTTTTTCACGTGGAGCCGATTCTGGAAAAAGCCCACTAGAGGGTCGAGGATATAGGCCAGGATGAAGCCGATCACAAACGGCAGCAGCACCGGCGACAGGTAGTTGATCACATATATGCCGACGGCGATGCTCACCAGCGAGATGATGAGGCGCACCACGCGGTCGAGGTCATATTTCTTAACAGAGGCTTCCATAGCGACGAAGTTTTTGATTTCTGGCTGCAAATTTACTGCAAAAATCATGTCGATGGCGGTATTGAGCGAAAAAAATTCTATTTTTGTGCCACCATGGTGCAACCTTTTGCCACCCATGGCGCGTCTAATGCACAAAAACAAGTCAATAACCGAATAATAAAAAAAGAAAAAAAGAAAAGAATATGAAACAGATTCTCATCGCCCTGCTCATGGTCCTGCTGGCCACCCTGCCCGCGCCGGCCGGGAACAATGTGGTCACCCACGGCGACACCATCGAGGTGGTCGAAGGGGCAGACACGGTGCGTATTCTCGGCGTGAACGCTTTGAGCAAGAGTATCACCAACATGCTCAACGACACGGTGGTCGATGTCGAAGACTACGCCACCGGTGAACATGCCGAACTCGACACTGAAAGTCCATTTAATTCGTCTACGGCAAAGGAAATCAGCAACCAGTGGTCGAAGGCTATGGCGTTCATCACCATGCACGTGATGATAGGCATTGTGCTCATCGTGCTGCTCTCGCTGCTGTTCCGCTACCTGAACCGCCGACGCAAGTACATGATGGTGGAAAAAGCCATCGAGAACAACTACCCGCTGCCCGAATACATCTTCGGCGGCGTGCGCGAGACGGTGCGCACCGTCTACGTCAGTACTCCGTTGGCAGCGCAACCGTCGGCCCCCCAGCAACCCACACCGCCGCCATTCCCTGGCGATGCCGATGGCTTAGCCGCCAACCCGCAGCCTGCCGACGCTGGCATGGAGCAGCCCGCCGCTCCCGGGCAGCCCGCCGCCGTGCCGCCCGTCGTGGGGCGCATCAACTGGATGGCCCTCAAGGGTGGATTCACACTCACGGCCATAGGCATCGGAGCCTGCCTGTTCTTCATCCTCGCCGGAGGCGAAGCCATGGCTGGAGCGTGCTCCATACTCATTCTGCTCGGCCTGGGCAAGATGTGGATGGCCTACCAGGATCAGAAATCGATTGTCGACAGCATCAACCGGATGAACCATTGACACGATGAAGAAACTCGACGAACTGGCCTTGATCACGCGCTGTGTGCTTGCCGACGACCGGCAGGCATTCGGCCGGCTCGTCGAAGCCTATCAGCAACCGCTGCGGCGGTTCCTGCTCAACCTCACGCTCGGCGACACGGCCATGAGCGACGACCTGGCGCAGGAAACGTTCATCAAAGCCTATGTGGGCTTGCGTGGCTTCAAGGGCATCGCTTCGTTCTCCACCTGGCTCTACCGCATCGCCTACAACGAGTTCTACTCCCACATGCGCCGCAGCCATGAGCAGCCGCTTGGCGACACTCTAGCAGCCGAAGCACTCGGCACCAGCGACAACGAAGCGCTCGAGGCCGCGCTCACCGTCCGAGAGGCGCTCCGGCACCTGGGCGAGCAGGAGCGCACCGCCGTCACGCTGTTCTACATCGAGGACAAAACCACCAAGCAGGTGGCCGCCATCATGCAGTTGCCCGAAGGCACCGTGAAAAGCCACCTGCACCGTGCCAAGCAGCACCTGAAACAATTTATCAACGACCGGTAAGTATCGCAAAATCTTAATGATGATGAAACGCACTCAAGAAGACATAAAACTCGGACAGTTGCTCAAAGAGCAGAGTCCTCACGCCGGCCACAATCCGTGGTTCACCAAGCGTGTGCTCAACCGCTTGCCCGAACCCAGGCGGGCTACCCGCTGGGTGTGGGCCGCCGTTTGCATCGTGGCCGCCGTGATGTGCGCCGTGTGCTGGTGGACGATGTTCCGCGACCAGGACTTCATGGTGATCACCATGCGCGACCTCGCCCATGCCGCCGTCATGCTCGCCGTCACGGGTGTCGTGCTCTGGCAGGGCATTGCCACCGCATTGCAGCACGACTGATCCATCTGAGTTTTTTAGACATCAAAAGGGTGTGCCGGAAACTCCGACACACCCTCATTGTGCATTGTGCATTGTGCATTATGCATTGTTAATACTTTCCAATCATGATGTTGATGATGATGTTCAGGTCGTCGATGTCGACGGTGCCGTCGTTGTTGACGTCGGCCAGCGGATTGTTATCTCCCTTGCCCACCATGATGTTGATGACGGCGTTGAGGTCGTCGATGTCGACAATGCCGTCGCCGTTCAAGTCGCCAATAACCACTGGATTGTCGTTGGGCAGGTCGTCGGTGACACTGAAGAACTCTTTCCACACGGGTGCGGCTTGATAGGTGAGCTTGCAGCCAATGGGCACATGCAGAGCGCAAGCCGTCTTGTCGACACCGCTGAAGGCGGTGGCATCGGCACAAACAGGCGGCGTGGGGTTGAGGGCGTTGATGAGCGCAAGGTTGGAGCATCCATAAAACTCGTTGGCACTGAGCTTATTCACCATCTTCCCAAGGGTGAGCTGCGTCATGGTTGCCTCATAGAAGGCGGTGTTTTTGCGGTAATCATGCGGGGTGGGGGTGATGTTG
>CAMVDK010000254.1 GCA_947166165.1 uncultured Porphyromonadaceae bacterium | reverse complement strand
TTAGTGCAAACCGAGCGAACTGCAAAAAGAAAAGCGAAGTTTTTGCGATTTTGCACGGCATTGACCGAATAGTCCAAACAGCCGCCCATTCGGCCACTCCTCGCCGCTCCCTGGCGGGAGAGAGATGAAAAACAACAAATTGAACAAATGGAACGAATGTCGCGACCGGAGTCAAAGATTCGTTCCATTTGTTCAATCAGTTGTTCTCTAAAACGCAACTGCGTCAGCCCTTATTTGAATCGTATGAACTTAACGACTATCGAGGGTCACATGGCCAGTCGCAGGCCAATGCGGTTGGTGGCTTTCGTGGGCACGTTGTAGGTGCGGCTTGTGGTGCGGCAGCTCGATGCCTCGCTGTGCCAGCCACCACCACGGCAAACGTGCATCGTGCCGCTCTCAGGGCCAGTGGGGTTGGTTTGATCATCGGCGGTATAAGCCCCATACCAGTCGGAGCACCATTCCCACACGTTGCCACTCATGTCGTACAGCCCCAGTTCGTTAGCGGCTTTCTTTGCTACGGGATGTGTGGCCTCGCCAGCATTGCTGCTGCACCAGCCCACGGCCTCGATGTCGCTGCTTCCGGCATATTTAGTGCCCTTGCTCTTTTTGCCACCGCGTGCGGCAAACTCCCACTCTGCCTCGGTGGGCAGACGGAACGTCTGGCCAGTGAGCTGGTTCAGTTTGGTGATGAACGCTTGGCAATCCTCATAACTCACACACTCCACCGGCAACTGTCCGTCGCTGGTAAATCCGCTGGGGTTGCTCCCCATCACAGCCTGCCACAGCGACTGCGTCACCTCCGTCTCGGCGATGCTAAAGTTGCTCAGCGTCACCTGGTGGGCCGGCTTCTCGATGCTTGCCGCATCGCTGCCCTGCTCGGCCGTGGCACCCATCGTGAACGTGCCACCCGCCACGGGTATCATTTTGAAACTGACACCGCCGACCGAATAAGTGGCCGTCTCGGCCGTGTTGATGCCCAAAATGGCGTTAATGAGCCAGTTCAGGTCGTCCACATCCACGTTGCCGCTGTCGTTCACATCGCTAAATGCCACCGCTTCCTGGTCATTGTTCAGTTCAAGCAGGATGTTGATAAGGATATTTAAATCGTCAATGTCGATGTTGCCATCGTCATTTATGTCGCCCACCACAACATCGGCAACTGTGACCAAGCATGATCCCGAGAGATTGCTGCCGTCGGTGGTGATAGCAATAACTGCCGCAATACCCTCACCCGTTGCCGTCACCATGCCCGTATCGTCAACTGTGGCCACCTCGCTGTTACTGGTGGTCCACCGCACATCACTATAGGAATATTTCGGGGTAAAAGTGACGGTGAGTTGATGCTGCTGGCCTTTGCGTAAGGTCATTTCACTTTCATTCAACGAGATGCTTTCGGTTTGCGGCCGGAGCACGGTGATGTGGCATTGAGCTGAAAGTCCATCTGGTTTTGTGGCAGTGATGGTGGCTTCACCAGGTGAAAGTGCCTGCACCAAACCTGCTGCCGACACACTGGCCACGGCATCGTCGGTCGTGGTCCAAGTGACATCGGTTGTAGTCGCTTCACTCGGATGTTCAGTAACTGTCAATTGGAATTGTTCGCCAACAGTCAACGACTCTTCAGTCGAGTTGAGTGTGATCGACGTTGTCGTCCAATCATTCACATTAACAACACACATCGCAGTGATGTCTGTGCCATCGGTAGTGGTGGCGGTAACGACAGCCGTACCCACTGTATTAGCCACTAAACGTGCTGTTAGTTCTTGTCCGTTGCTTATGCTAACCACCGACGGATTGTTGGAAGTCCAGACAAGGTCGCGTTTAATAAATTTCGCAGGAATGCATTCTGCTAAAATATCAACAGCATCGCCTGGGTGCATATCCAATGACGACGGATTCAGCGTAAGTGATGTGATGGGTGTGGGTGGGTCGTATACAATGGGCATTCTTACGTCTAAATAATAATCAGTCTCAAAATGGACTCCATATTTGAGATGTAACACGCAATCAATGTCAATCCTTTGAATCCCTTCTGTATCAATAGATATCTCGGCATACTCAAAATCGCCAAAAATTGTGTAAGCCTCAGCTATACAATAATAGCCATAACGCACACTTTCTACAATCGAAAACTTCGGGTTTTCATCCAATGAATATAAATCGGTCATGCCACAATCAAACGCACATCTGCCAATGCCTTTTACTGAATCATCCAGCACAATTTTCTTGAGAGATGAACCTGCAAAAGCATAATCACCGATATAGCACAGATTCCTCGGCATGCTCATTGAATCAGGCAGATTCTTACAGTCAGCAAAGGCATAAGCTCCTATTATGTTCACACTATTTGGAATGTCAATAGTGTTGATAGCGGTACCTTTGAAAGAATAATTTCCGATGCTCGTAAAGTTCGCAGGCAACACCACATGGTTCAGATTCTCACAATTTTGGAACGTGTAGTTCAATTGCGTAATGTCATCAGGCACCACGACCGAGGTGACCTCTAACCCATTAAGATACAAGTGACGTGCATAATAGGTAGGATTGCCCGATGAGGAACTGATTGTATATGAATTTTGGTAAAAACTAACGGTATACGTTCTCCCTCCTTCAAAACGGATTCTGCACCATGCGTCCAAATCATTGATATATACAGCATTCAGGTTAGTGCAATCCTGAAATGCCGCGCTACCCACAACTTGAATCGTGGAGGGAATCTGCACACTTGTGATCTTTGAGAACGCGAAGGCATAATCGGAAATGCCAGTAACAGTATAATTCTTGCCTAGGTAACTGACCTGCTCACTAATAACAACATTGGGGGTTGCATTGGGATAATTAATGTCTTCAGGCAATTCTTCAACTTCAATGTCTAAAAATAAAGGACATCCTGGGATCAAATAATAACATCCATCAATTTGGTATACTGGACCTGGACCTATATTTTCATCCATATTAGCAAATATAGATACTACATTGATGTCCACCGTGCTGGTCACCTCCACGGTGCCGTCATCGAGGATGTTGTAGGCCAAGCCATCGACCATGAAGTCGTAGGCGCTCGCTGAGAGGCTCAGCAAAAGCAATGCCAGCGTTGCGAACCTGCGGGTAAAGAGTCGTTTTTTCTTCATCGTTTCGTTGTTAATTGATATATGTTCTTGTAATTGTTTCTCATACGGAGCATTGTCAAATGCAAGTCGTGGGCGCGGTCAATTGACGTTGCGGCCGAGCATTACGTTGACGATGACGTTGAGGTCGGAGACGCTTACTTTGCCGTCGCCGGTGATGTCGGCACGATCGCGGTAGAGCGTGCTGCGACCCAGAATCAGGTTCACCACCGCGTTCACGTCGTTGATGTCCACGCGGCCGTCGCCATTCAAGTCACCCTTGACAACTTCTACCGCGTCATCAACAAATTGGTCGAAGCGCATCCACACCGGTGCGGAATAATAGTTCGGTAGGCTGCCGCTGGGCACGTGGACGGTAGCCGTGGTGTAGATTGAGGTGCTGAACGGCGTGTTATCCACAATCTCGGCCGGTCGGTCGCGATGGCTGATGATGTCGGTAATCGCCGGACAACCATTGAAGGCTTGGCCGTTGATAGTTCTCAATTCCGTTCCAAGCTCCAACAGTTTCAGCTTGCTGCAGTTACGGAACGCGGATTGGCCGATGGTAGTCACGGAATTGGGGATGGTTAACCTCGTCAGGCCGCTGGAATTATAGAAGGCATACTCGCCGATGGAGGTTACCGAGTTTGGGATGTCCAAACTCGTTAGGTTGGTGCAATTTCTGAAGGTATTGTTGTCTATGGAGTTCACCGAGTTGGGGATGTCTACGCTCGTCAGGCCAGTGCAGTCGCGAAATGCGCTCTCGCCAATGGAGGTCACCGAGTTGGGTATGGTCATACTCGTCAGACCGCTGCAACTAGAGAAGGTACTGTTGCCAATGGAGGTCACCGAGTTGGGTATGGTCACGCTTGTCAGGCTGCTGCAACTGGAGAAGGTGCTGTTGCCTATGGAGGTCAACGAGTTGGGGATGTCCACGCTCGTAAGTCCACTGCATCCCTCGTATTTGTATATAACTGTGTATCAATGTCTTCCAAGCTAAACGGTAGAAAAGTG
>CAMVDK010000253.1 GCA_947166165.1 uncultured Porphyromonadaceae bacterium | reverse complement strand
AGGGCGTGCCAGTTGAGGTACTTGCTCTCGCGGCGGTTGGCCCACATATAGAAGTCGCAGACCAGCTCCTGCTCGAGCGAGGCAATGCCCGACTGGGCACCGCGGCTGAGCTCGACCAGGGCGAGCTTGACCATCAGGTTGCAGATGGGCTGGATGTCGGTCGAGAGTCCCACCTGCACCACGGCTTGCGCGTCGGCGGCCGACATGTAGGCCGGAATCTGCCCGCTGCGCCGTGCGCTGGCCTCGTTGGTGATTTCCTCGTTGCCGGCAAAGGTGCCGTTGCCCACCAGGCAGGTGTAGCAAGGGCCGCCGGGACGGTAGCGGAACACGTCGCCGCCTTCGGCGCGGGTGATGGCGCGGCCATAGATGCCCACGCGGCCGTGACGCACGAGGGCGTCGTTGATGTTGAAGCGGCTGGTGTTGTTGTCGGTGGCCACTATCACCAGGTCGCTCTCTGCCACCACGCGGTCGAGCAGCGGCAGGTTCTTGTTGATGTCGACCGGATAGCGTTCCACCCTTGCATAGGGATTCTTGCCCAGGATGGCGTCGGCGATGGCGTCGGTCTTGAGCCGTCCCAGCTCGCTGGCGGTGCAGGTGTGGCGCGACAGGTTGTGCAGCTCCACGCGGTCGAAGTCGAGCAGCACGAAGCGCCCCACGCCGGCCTTGGCCAGCTCGATGGCAATCTGCGAGCCGAAGCTCCCCAGGCCCACGATGGCCACCGTCATTCCCTGCAGGATGTCCATCTCGAGGATGCCGCGGTTGCGCGAGTAGAGTTCGTCGCGGGCAGGGATGAAGTTGACGTTGTCCTGAAGCTGCCCGTGGCAGTAGACCTGTGCCTCAAAGCCCTCGTCGGTGCGCACAGCGAGCACGGCCAGCGGCTCATCGGGGGCCTCGGCGCGCTCGCGCTGGCGCGTGAACAGCACCTGCCCCACCCTGCCATAGGCATGGCTGGCGGGCTTCACGCGCAGGTGCACCACCTGCTCGCCCTCCCATTCATACGACACCCCGACCAGAGCGTTAGCGCCGCTCTGGCCGAAGTCGTCGAGTTCTTGCTTGTCGATATAGTAGAGCGGGAGCGACTCCTGCTCTAGAATCATGTCGAAGCCTTTATCCATAATTGCGGTGTGCGGATAATGATTGAGGATGAAGGTGTCGCTCAGGCGGCAAAGCCGTCCTTGGTCATGTCGGTCACCACGGTGCCGGTGCCCGTGGGAGCGCCTTTGTCCACCTGCTCAAATTCGCCGGTCTCGGGGTTGAACACGAGGTCTTTCATCGAATTGCCCTCGCCCTGCTGCTTGGCGCCTTCCAGGATTTCGAGATTTTCGTTTTGTGCCATTTTAAGTTCGATTTAGGGTTTAAGAAATATAGTATAATTAACTCATTTTACAAATGTTATATTCTCGCCACGCGTTATCACGACTGGTGCTTGAGCCAGTGGTCGATGTCGCGGCCGGTGGCCAGATGTCCCTCGTAGGCCTCGAGCCAGAGGCGGCACTTGGCGTAGATTTTGAACAGCGTCACTCCGGGGTTCCACGATTGGTGGCCGTAGTGGCAGATGCGTGTCCAGCCGTTTTCGCCCGAGAGGGTGTGCATCGAGGCGCTCACATCGTCCATCTCGTTGCCGCGACGGTCGTAGAGCATGCGGGTGACAAACACCTTGGGCACCTCGTTGGGGAACTTGTCCAGCTCGATGCGCAGCGTGTAGAGGTTGTGCTGGTTGGTGCGTGCGGCAATGACCAGGTAGGGCTTGGTGGTGTGCAAGTCCATGAAACGGTAGATGGTGGGCGGCACGCGGTTGTAGTTGAACACGGCCACCTCGGCGTTCAGTCGGTCGTTTGTGATCATGATAGGTTAAAAGATTTGTCGGTAATAGTCGATAAAGGCGCGGTAGATGTCGCCCTGATAGTTCCACTGTATGCCCTGGGTGGCGCTGGCTATGCTGCAAGCGGCGTCGGGAGCGTTGGCTCCGGGATAGTGTTCGGCGGCGGCCGGCGTGATGGTGATCACCGGCGGCGCTGTGGGGAACATGGCCGGGAAGTAGATGTGCTCGTGCTGCGTGGCGCGCTCCACGAGCAGGTGCAGATGCTGCCGCTCGTCGAGCTTGGGCTGCACCGCGCACGACGATGAGGGGTCGAGCTCTTGGAGCTGCTCAATGATGCGCTTGAGCACCAGATTGTTGGCCTTGCCGGTGAGCCAGTAGGATGAATCGTAGTTTGGCTTGACCTGGTGTTGCGACAGGAGCATGCCTCCCATGCGCGGCACGCGGGTGTCGGGATGGCAGAGCATGTGCTCCAGCTCGCGGTCGATGCGCGAACGGTAGGGACTCTCAAGCTCGGGCATCACATGCCACGGCGCATGCACATATTGGTAATTGTGATCCTCGTGGAAGGTGAACGCGTTGAGCGTCGAGGAGCCGCGACCGTCGCAATTACCAATGCACAGCAGGAATCGGCGCAGGTGCCGCCTTGCTATGTTGTTGACCATCGTCGACGCATCGTGGCCGCTGGGGTGAGCCAGTCCGAGCTGGTGGTGCGAGTGCCACTCGCCTATGTGCTGCAGCCCGTAGCGCTCGATGAGCGTCTGACCCACGCGCACCAGATAGTCCACGTCTTGGTTGAAGAAGGTGGTCTGGTGGTTGGCATTCGGACCCGGCCCGATGGCATATTCCACCACCGGCACTCCCTGCGCGGTCCAGTGGCCAAAGAGCTGACCGCCGGTCTCGATGCGGGGATAGTCGAGAATGCAGCGTGAGATGTAGTCGAGTTCGCTCTGGAACACCATCACCACCGGGGCAGGCTTGTCCTCGTGGGCCTGGCCGTCGGCCTTCAGCTCGCGTGGGGTGAATTCGGGCATGGGGGCTGCAGTGGCGGCTGCCGGTGGCTCGGGGGCCGGCTTGGCGTGGTTGCCGCATTGGCCGCCGCGCAGGCGCTGCAGCATTCGCTGGTAGTTGCCTCTCTTGTTCGGGCGCTTGTTCTTTTTCGACATAATATTTATTTTGGTGTGAATTTCAGTGAGTGATGCAATTGAATTTATTGCAAAAACTGTGCCAAATCATCGGCTGCGGATGCAATCGGCCGTGTCATCGGGGTTCACGATGCCCGACCGCGGCTCCACCCGCGCTTTTCAACTGCAAAATTAATCGATTTTTCCGATATATGCAAATGCATAAGTGAAGATACGAAAAGCCTGGTCCCTGCACATTGCGGCGGTGAGGCGCGAAGGGCTCAATCCGCCGCTTGGCGGCAGTGGCCAGGCGCGAATGTGTGTGTTTCTTGCTGGATACAGCGGTTTGTGAAAGCTATAGATGTTTGCGCACTGTATTAAGGTGGGTTCTATAAATTGCAAAAAAGTAATGTGGGGTTTTGGCCACCTTGGGTTGCTTGCTGGCATCTTTTGTCTCAACTGCTTGAACCGTAGCCCGCTACTGCTTCGCGCAGCTTGAGCCAAAACCTGCTCAGCAATCAAGCCCAATTCGGCTCAAGCAATTTATAGAACCCACCTTAAAGGTGTGTCCATGTTCATGGCCACTGAATGCAGCATTGCCTGCCATGCCCCACTTGAGCCTTTGCGGCTGCAGCATGGGCCGGCCTGGTGTTGCCAGTGCGGGTGGCCAATGCCAGGAGCTGGTTCCAACCGCGTGTCTTGTTGCGGATGGTGAGACGTGCCAGACCGGCAAAGCCTCCGGCAAGGGCCTTGAGTGTGCGCACCACCTCGTCGGTGCACGAAAAACCGCAGCGCGACACGCTGGCCAGTGTGACACCGCCCACTTGGATCGTGGCCACGATTTGGTCGCTCGTCGACATCTGGTTGATTGTTGAAGCAGTCATGATGGTCTCCTTTCTTTTTGATTTGACGATGCAAAGGTAGTATGCAGGTATGCCTAAACATGGCACATCCACTTTAAAAGAAGTTATATCCATCAATAATCGCTCCATTAAGCGTCATCAACAGACATAAAACTCACGATATGCGCCTCCGACAGAGGCGATATGGCGTGCCTGCGATAGAAAATAAGCTGGCATCGATTGCAGATTGTGGAATATTTTGTAATTTTGCAGTATGGTATGGAAGCATTTTGTGGCTATTTGTGTTGTTTATGGATTGTGTTATGCGGTTGCCAAGGATAA
>CAMVDK010000252.1 GCA_947166165.1 uncultured Porphyromonadaceae bacterium | reverse complement strand
TTCTATAAATTGCAAAAAAAGTAATGTGGGGTTTTGGCCGCCTTGGGTTGCTTGCTGGCATCTTTTGTCTCAACTGCTTGAACCGTAGCCCGCTACTGCTTCGCGCAGCTTGAGCCAAAACCTGCTCAGCAATCAAGCCCAATTCGGCGCAAGCAATTTATAGAACCCACCATTCGCGTTCAGCCTGCGCCGTGTCTGCGCCTTGATTCGTATATCAGAAAAAAGCAAGGCCTCGACTAACCCATAGCCAAGACCCCCATAAAATAATTTTAAAACTTGAAAAAATATCATTCAATCTATTCAAGCCTTAAGCGAACAGGCGCACCCGTCGCTCAGTTGCAATGAATCGATATGGCTTCGGCGTTTCACAACGTCTGCGCCATTTTCAAGTGCAAAGTAACTACAAATATGCGAAACCGTCCTTGCTCGGAGCATTAAAAATTGCAAAAGCCCGCATTTTTTTCGTGTTTGAAACCGTTTTGTGGCGGTATGGCCCGCGGCGGTGCGCATTTTTCGCCCGTCGGGGGCGCTGTGTCGCAAAAAATGTGTATCTTTGCAGGCACATAACACGCTAGACTATGAGGACAATCATCAGAATGGGTGGCGCCGCCCTGCTGCTTGCGGCAGTGGCCGTGACGGCGGGGGCCGACGACGACGTGGTGCGCACCGCCGGCAACGCGGTGACGCAACTCGAGGACGACATCCGCTATCACGAAGACGTGATGGAGGACAGCCAGGACAGCATCGCCAACCGCGAGGCGCGCATCACCGTGCTGCGCGAGCGGCTCGACAGCCTGAACCAGGTGGTGAAGGACGTGAAAGCGCAAATCAGCGCGCTCGAGAAGGAGAAAAAAGCTTTCCAGAAAGACATCAAGGACGCCACCAAGGCCCGCAAGGAGACCTTTGCCGCGCGCGACAACATGGTGTTCGACCAGCAGGTGCAGAAGGTGCTGCTCAACCCCTACAACAAGCTCGACGTGGAGGCCGCCCTGCGCAATGCCGAGGGCATGGAGACCAAAGAGGTGCTCGAAAAGATGGAACTCGTGAAGGACTACGGCCGCCACACCAAGGAGCTTCGCGACCTGCTCGAGAAGCACCGCCCCACGTTCGTGAAGATGCGCTGGGCCACGCAGGGCATCGACAGCGAGGCCTCCAAGAAATTCCACAAGGAACTCAAGGGGCTGAGCTATTACAAGATATATGAGAAAGGGATGAAGAGCGCCAAAAACCCGTCGATTCCCTACCTCGACAAAGTGATCGACGAGATTCTGGTGCTTGAGCGCCAGGGGTTCAACAGCCAGAAGCAGTACGACCGCGTGGTGGACATGCTCTACGGCGTGAAGTAACTTTTTGCCCCTGCCGCAGTCTAATGGAAAAAACAAGACTTTTTAGGAGGACACTGCAATGAAGACCATCAAACGATATGCCCTGCTGCTCGCCGCCCTGCTGAGCCTGTCGACAAATGCGCAGGCGCAGGTGCTTCGCAACGCCGACTTCGAGGCCATCGGCCGCATCTCGCCCAACGGCATGGTGCGCGACGCCGCCGCCCACTCGCTGGGCTCGTTCGACCCCGACGGCACCATCAAGGACAAGAGCGGCGCAGTGCGCGGCCGCATCCAGCGTCTGGAGATATTCGACACCGACGGCACGCGAATCGGCTACATCAACACCGACGGCACCGTGCGCACCGGCGAGAGCAACCTGCTGGGCAACATCAGCATCTCCGACGGCAAGGTGACCGACGCGCAGCACAATGTGCTGGGCTTCGCCCGCGGCATACGCGTGGACTGGATTGCCTGCTACTTTTTCTTCGACTTCTTCAACACCGGGGCCGCCAGATAGACGGTCGTGTGCGCCGCTTGGCATAGCGCAATGCCGTTGCCGGCGATTGCCATGCCCCGGATGAGGGAGTGGCAACGCGCCGCTTGGCGCAACCGCCGCCGCGCCGCGGCTCCATTGCCCCCACCCCCCAGACAGCAAGGAAGTGTCAAATTGTTCGCACTTAATTTCTTGATTTCGATATAAAGTGCTATCTTTGCACCCCCGAAATCGATTCGGCATCAACCTTACAATGGCTTGATTATACTACAAAAAACCTTCTACACAACTCATTAACCGACAAGTAATGGAGAATAAACACCTCACGCTGAACGCCAACCCTGTGGTGGCATTCCTGCAGAAACCCGCGAATGAGTTCACCCGCGCCGACATTATCCGCTACGTGATGGAGAACGACATCCAGATGATCAATTTCATGTATCCCGGCGGCGACGGCAAGCTCAAGACGCTCAACTTTGTGATCAATGATTTGGCCTATCTCGAGACCATCCTGACGTGCGGCGAGCGCGTCGACGGCTCGAGCCTGTTCTCGTTTATCCAGGCCGGCAGCAGCGACCTGTATGTGCTGCCGCGCTTCAGCACGGCCTTTGTCGACCCGTTTGCCGAGGTGCCCACGCTCACGATGCTGTGCTCCTACTTCGACAAGGACGGCAATCCGCTGGCCAGCTCGCCGGAGCACACGCTCCACAAGGCCTGCGAGGCCTTCCGCGAGGTGACGGGCATGGAGTTCCACGCCATGGGCGAGCTGGAGTACTACGTGATCACCGACGAGGAGGAGGAGTTTCCCGCTGTCGACCAGCGCGGCTACCACGAGAGCGCGCCCTATGCCAAGCAGGGCGACTTCCGCCAGATGTGCATGAAATACATTGCCCAGGCCGGCGGCCAGATCAAGTATGGCCACAGCGAGGTGGGCAATTTCTCGCAAGACGGGCTCACCTACGAGCAGAACGAGATTGAGTTCCTGCCGGTGCCCGCCGAGCAGGCTGCCGACCAGCTGACGGTGGCCAAGTGGATTATCCGCAACCTGGGCTACCAGATGGGCCTGAACGTGACCTTCGCGCCGAAAATCACCGTTGGCAAGGCCGGCAGCGGCCTGCACATCCACATGCGCATGGTGAAGGACGGCCGCAACATGATGGTGAAGGACGGCCGCCTGAGCGACGACGCCCGCCGCATGATTGCCGGCATGATGGACGTGGCCCCGGCCATCACCGCCTTCGGCAACAAGAACCCGATGAGCTACTTCCGCCTGGTGCCGCACCAGGAGGCCCCCACCAACGTGTGCTGGGGCGACCGCAACCGCTCGGTGCTCGTGCGCGTGCCGCTGGGCTGGACAGCCGATGTCGACATGAGCGCCAAGGCCAACCCGCAGGAGCAGCCCACCCACTTCGACACCACCATCAAGCAGACCGTGGAGATGCGCTCGCCCGACGGCTCGGCCGACGTCTACCAGCTCATCGCCGGCCTTTGTGTGGCCTGCCGCCACGGCTTTGAGATGAGCGACGCACTCGAAGTGGCCGAGCGCACCTATGTGAACGTGAACATCCACGACACGGCCAACGAGAAGGTGCTCGACCAGCTGGCCCAGCTGCCCGACAGCTGCGTGGCCAGCGCCGACTGCCTGGAGCGCAGCCGCCACATCTTTGAGGAGCACGGCGTGTTCAGCCCGGCCATGATTGACGGCATCGTGGCCGCCCTGCGCGGCTTCAACGACCGCACCCTGCGCGCCGACATGCATGGCAACCCCAAGCAGCTGCAGAAGCTGGTGGACCAGTACTTCCACTGCGGTTGAGCCGGTGCTAAGCGCCATAGCCGGCGCACACCCCCATCGCGCGCAACGCCGCCGGAGTCGCATGACTCTGGCGGCGTTGCCGTGTGTGTTCGCCCCAGTCTTGCCGTGGAAAGCGATTGCCGCCGAGGCCCGCCCGGCGGGCCACACGGCGCAAAAAGAGCAGCAGGCCATCCGCCTTGATGGCAGGCGGGCAGCATGCTGCTCCACAGCGCGCTGGCGGTGAGGCTGGGCTCACCCTGCAGTGCGGTTGTCAAGCGTTTTCAGCCTCGCGCGTGGGAGGCCGGTGTGGGCGAATCGCCGCGGCGTTGGGGCCGCTCAGCTGTTCTTGGCCTCGGTATCCTTGACGCCGGCCAGAGCGGGGTCGATGAGGATACGGCCGCAGTATTCGCACACGATGATTTTCTTGCGCATCTTGATTTCCATCTGGCGCTGGGGCGGGATGCGGTTGAAGCAGCCTCCGCAGGCGTTGCGCTGCACGTAGACGATGCCCAGGCCGTTGCGGGCGTTCTTGCGGATGCGCTTG